>CADCCO010000009.1:0-54226 GCA_902799965.1 uncultured Spirochaetaceae bacterium | reverse complement strand
TCCCCCCCCCCCCCCCCCGACAAATATATAGTGTTTTAATTTGTGTAATAATGCAGGTTTTACTTTTTGTTGTAGTTACAGTTATAAAATTTTATTTTAAGATAGGTTATTATTGTTTATACAATGTTATTGTTGTACCAATTTCTTTCTTTATTTTTTATTTTGGAATTAATATAAATGATAGTAAAATTGATAATTTATTTCATCGTAAAATATTAAAATATTTATCTAATATATCATATGTGTTTTTTTTAGCTCAATTTTTTACT
This sequence comes from uncultured Spirochaetaceae bacterium, assembly GCA_902799965.1. Lineage (GTDB taxonomy): Bacteria > Spirochaetota > Spirochaetia > Treponematales > Treponemataceae > Treponema_D. Next base: position 53,957 of record CADCCO010000009.1, on the reverse strand, counting down.
TGGGATTCATATAGATTAATAAAGAAAATGCTAAATATGGATTTTAATAACTTTGAAGCATTTTTTCTATCATTTATTATTTGTATGTTAATTACGATAGTTATGTATGAACTAATGGTAAAACCTTTATCAAAAATTATGAAAACAAAAATGTTAAAAAAATAAGGTAATTTAAATGATTCATCCTCTTTCAGACTGTAAATCAAATCATATTGGTAAAAATACAAACATCTGGCAGTTTTGCGTGATTTTTCCAGAAGCTAAGATAGGTGATAACTGTAATATCTGTGCCAATGTTCTAATAGAAAATGAAGTATCTGTTGGTAACAATGTTACAATAAAAAGCGGTGTTCAACTTTGGGATGGTATTATTGTAGAAGATAATGTTTTTATTGGTCCAAATGCAACTTTTACAAATGACCTTTACCCTCGTTCAAAAAATCCCGATTGGGAGTTAAAGAAAACATTAATAAAAAAAGGAGCAAGTATTGGGGCTAATGCAACAATACTTTGCGGTATTACTATTGGAGAAAATGCAATGATTGGAGCTGGTAGCGTGGTTACTCACGATGTTCCTGCTGGGGAACTGTGGTACGGTAATCCTGCCCGATGTATACGTAAAATTGACGTGGGTGAGGGGGGGGGTACAACTGTAGAGTAGTTTTGAACCAAGGAGTGGCAGTATGATAAAGCTTCTTCTCCTTACTTGCGGAACTAATGCTTGTTATCACATTGCAAAAACTATTAAAAAGCATTTTGCGGATGATTTTTATATAATTGGTTGTGATATAAATAAAGAATGGTTGATTCCGACAAAGTCTTATCTTGATTAGTTTTTTCAGACACCTTTCTCTTCTGACAAAAATTATTATTCCTTTATACTAAAGATTTGTGAAGTGGCAGAAGTAGACTGGATTATTCCAAGTTTTGATTCAGACCAGTTTTTGTTTTCTTGTGATAATCAGGATTTAGTAAAACTTGGAGTTAAATCTTTTGGTATATCCAAGAAATTGGATTTTTATAAAGATAAGATATTAACTAATAAATTTTTAGAAAGCATTGGTATTCCAGTTCCAAAATTTTTTGCAAGAGAAGAGTTAATTGACGAAAAAAAATATTTTGTGAAGCCAATTCATGGGGTCGGTTCTATAGGAGTTGGAGTAAAGAAAGGTTTCGAAATAAAAAATGCAGTTGATGTAACTGAATATTTATTACAGGAAATCTGTTCAGAACCAGAATATACGCTGGAATGTTTTTGTTATAATAGGAAGATATATTCAGTTTGTCGTGAGCGTATTGCAAACAAAGCCGGAGTTTGTACAAAAACAAGGATATTTAAGAATCCGGAATTGCAGAAATACGCTCAAATATTAGCTGAAGGTGTAGACCTGCCATATATTTTTAACATGCAGTTTATGAAAAATCCTGTCGGGGAATATGTGTGCACTGATTTGAATCTGCGTACAGCTGGTGGTATGAGTCTTTCCTATGTGGCAGGTTGGGATGAAGTATCTGCCATTGCAAATATAATGCTTGAAAAAGATGAGCAGACGTTTCTTCTGACTGTTGATAAAGATATTGAAGAACAATATGTTGTTAGAGCTTATGAAGATATTGTTACAAAACAGGTAAAAGAGAGAATTGCCTTTGATTTGGATGGCACACTTTTAGATTCGAGAGAACGACATAAAATTGTTATGGATGATGTTCTGAAAAAGCTTGGAATAAGCATAGAAACTAATGATTTGGTACCTTTCAAAGCTGAAGGACATAATAATATAGAGTGGCTTATTTCAAAAGATATTGATGAGAAAACAGCCAAGAAAATTAATGCGGAATGGATTTCTCTTATAGAACAAGATACTTATTTGAAAAATGATTCTCTTTATTTTGGAGCAAGAGAAATCTTGGAAAAATTGAGTAAAGAAAATGAATTATACCTTGTTACTGCAAGAAATAATAAAGCTGGGTGTTTAAAGCAACTAAAAAACTGTGGTATCGAACAATACTTCAAAGAGATAGAAATTATTGATTCTTGTAAAGAAACTTCACGATTAAAAACTGAGGTATTACGAAATTATCAAATTGACTGTTTAGTTGGCGATACAGAATCGGATTGTAAGGCTGCAGAACAAGCAGGTTGTAAGTTTTATACTGTCGATTATGGTTTTCGAAGTAATTTTTTTCTTCAAAGAATTGGGGTAGATATAATTCCTAATTTAGATATCCTTAATTCAGTTTTATAGAGTTTTATTATGATAACGATAAAATTATCAGGAAAAGATAATACAAGTGAGCACACAATTTCTGTTTTGTTACAAGAGAATTGCTCATTAATAACAATAGATAAAAATAAAGCATATACATTGGATTCTAATCAACTATTTACGGAATTAGATGAATATAATAGAAATCATACTCCTGACGTTACATTTCTTGAAAGAAAGTTCCTTAAAAAATTTTCTGAGGTAAAGAATAATATATGTATTAGAAATATGCTTAGAGGATTTGCATGTTCAGATGGCTATTTAAGTTTTCATGTAGCAGATTTTAGAAGTCAATTTTCTTTAGAGCGTAAATTAGAAACGGTAAGAGAACATTTTTTTGATAGATTGCTCATTGACTGGACTGATAAAGAAGAACCTCAACCACAAATGTATTTTATTCAAAAAGATTTAGTTAATGAAGAGTTGTCGGATATTAAAGGCTTATATGATTTGCAATTATTACAAAAGTATTCAATTTCTTTTGGAAAGGAAACTGTAAATGCAATGTATGTACCGTTTGAATATCCAGAAGTAAATAATTTAAAAATTATAAGCAAATACTCTACTTGGCGAAAAATAGTGAAAGGAATTAATGAAGAAGTTAATAGACTTGTAGATAATTGGAGAACTACATAATGATTGTAACAATAATAATAGACTTATTAGTTGCAATTATAGCTCCTTGTATTGTTCCATGTTTTGATTTTATTTTATCAAATATTAATGTACCTTATATTACAGGAAAAAATGAAAACTCAAAAAGTACTGGCATAAAAAAACTTAATACATTTATCCGAGAATTACCATCTGCATTTATAGGTAATGGAATATGGGGGATTTCTTATAGAATTAAAGGTGAGTATATCGCTATTTGGATAATTGTTTATCTTGTAGTTCTATTTATTTCACTTGCGCTATTGATGTTTGTTTTTTGGAAACATCACTTGGATAAAATAAGAAACGCTATTATTGTAGTTGGTATTCTATTATTATTACTAAGTGTAATAAGAATTATTTTTGAAAATATAATTATGGAGTAAAATATAATGAATGTACCATTTCTTTCATTAAAAGATGTAACAAACAAATACAAAGATGAAATCCATGAAGCAGCACTGCGTGTAATTGACAGTGGCTGGTATCTTCAGGGAAAAGAAAATGAAAAGTTTGAATCAGACTATGCAAATTATATAGGAACAAAATATTGCGTAGGCTGTGCAAACGGGTTGGATGCTCTTATCTGGATTTTCAGAGCATACATTGAACTTGGTGTAATGAAACCTGGTGATGAAGTTATTGTTCCTGCTAACACATACATTGCAACAATTCTTTCGATAACAGAGAACGGTCTTGTTCCAATCCTTGTTGAGCCAAGTATTGATACTTTTCAGATTGATGATAAATTAATTGAAGGAAAAATTTCTTCTAAAACAAAAGCGATCACAATTGTTCATCTTTACGGACAGTGCGCTTATACAAATAAAATTGGCGAGCTTTGTAAAAGGCATAATCTCAAACTAATAGAAGACAACGCGCAGGCACACGGCTGTATGTTCAACGGTAAAAAAACAGGTTCACTTGGTGATGCTGCAGGGCATAGCTTTTATCCGGGAAAAAATCTTGGAGCCCTTGGTGATGCAGGTGCTGTAACTACAAACGATGAATCTCTTGCAGAAGCAGTAAGAAGTCTTGCAAATTATGGAAGTCAGAAAAAATATGTATTCCAGTATACAGGGCGAAACAGCCGTCTTGATGAAATTCAAGCTGCTATTCTTGATGTAAAACTTAAGCATCTGGATGATGATGTTGCATTACGCAAAGCTGTCGCAAAGAAATATATAGAAGGAATTAAGAATCCTAAAATTACATTGCCAAAAATATCTGATTGGACTGCACATGTATTTCATATTTTTACTGTTCTTTGTGAACAGCGTGATGAACTTCAGAAATATCTTGAATCAAAAGGTATTGGAACTAACATTCATTACCCAATTCCTCCTCACAAGCAGGAATGTTATAAGGAATGGAATAATATAAATTTACCTGTTACAGAAAAAATACATGCACAGGAATTAAGTCTGCCAATGAGTCCTTGTTTGCCAGATGAACAGATAAGGTTTGTTATTGACACTGTAAATAAATTTTAGTGAAAATAAAAATAATGAGGTGTGAAACATGAGGAAGCTTCCAACACATTGTGTTCTGATGGTTACATACAATCAAGAAGAGTTTATCCAAACTGCTTTAGACTCTATTTTTGATAATGAAGTTTTACCTGATAAAGTAATAATATGTGACGATTGTTCTTTTGATGGGACTTGGAATGTTATTTCTGATTTTAAGCTAAGGTATAATGATATAATAGATTGTTATAGGAATGAAAAAAATCTCGGATTGTTTCAAAATTTTAATCAAGTGTTCAGTTTTGGTATAAAATCTGGATGTGACATAATATCTGTTTGTTCTGGAGATGATTATCTTAAAAAAGGTGTTTTTAAGGAGTTAAATAAGGTTGTTAGTGATAATCAGATTGATGTAACAAATGATAAATTTGTTATTGTTACAAATACTGAAGAATTGTATCCAGACGGATATGTAAAATTAGTTGACAACTATTCTCTGAGAAATGAAAAAGATTTGATGTATTATAGGCTTTCTGGCAAATTATCATACCGTGAGGTTGGATTGAGCAGGAATATTTTGAAAAATATAGCTCCTTATCGTTATGATTTGGGAGTATGGGCCGATTTGCTTTTTTGTTTAGATTATGAAAATAATTGCGATAAGTTTTACTTTACGCCCTTTGTTTCGTCCGGATATAGAGTCGGAGTTGGAACTGTGTCAAAGCAAAATATGGATGCGGTTTCTCAATCACGGTATAATGTTGAAAAGGAAGTTCTTCGAACGTATAAACTAAGCAAAAAATCCCGAAAATATTTAAATCGTCACGTGTCGGAATATGAATTTAAAAATGAATTCAACAAGTACAAAAGCGGAGAGCGAAAAAATTTTCCGTTTGCGCTATATATTAAGACTTATGGTGTTTCCATAAAATTTTGCGCAAAAAAATTGTTGAGGATAAAATAATGAATTATATCGCAACGTGGATTTATTTGGATAAAAAGGGTGAGGAAACGAATTTTCCTCAGACATCAATGCTTTCTTCTTCATGGAGTTATTTTGTTGCATAAACACTTAAGGGAAAATAGAAAGTAACCGAAAACCAGTGTTCTTGAATCCGTTGTCATAAAATGCTACAGATGGTTGCAGAGAAGGTTGTGAATGATTTTGGCTATTGATGAAGATTATGATGAGAAAGAATATATCCGGAACTATGATGATTTACTGAAAAGCCTAAAGGAAAATAATTAATTTGCGGATTTTTCATGGTTCTCCAAACATTATAGAACATCCTCAGTTTGGTTTTGGAAACCCCAAAAACGATTATGGGTTGGGATTTTATTGCACGGAATCTGAAGAATTGGCAAAGGAATGGGCGTGTCAGAAGAACAATGACGGATATGCAAACTGTTATGAACTAGACGCAGAGAAGCTTACTATTCTAAATCTTTCAGAAGAAAATTTTAGCATTCTACATTGGCTTTCAATATTAATGCAGAATCGAATTTTCTCTCCAAAGTCGCCTGCGGGAAGAAGCAATTTGGATTTTCTTATTAATAGGTTTTCGATTAATTATCAGGAATATGACGTCATTTGCGGTTATAGGGCTAATGATTCGTATTTTTCTTTTGCAAGCGATTTTTTGGAGAATATTATTCCTATCCAAGCGTTGGCAAGTTCGATGAAGCTTGGCGCGTTGGGAGTCCAAGTTGTTTTGAAATCACAAAAAGCGTTTGAAGCAATTAAATATCTAAAATCGGAAAAAACTGATTGCAAGATTTATTTTCCAAAATATAAATCAAGGGATGCCGCAGCCAGAAAAGAATACCTAGAAAACTTAAGAAAAACGGCTTATTCTGAAGATTCAATATATTTAATTGACATTGTAAGAAAACCGGAGCTTTTAAATGACATCAAGTTATGATGAGTCATATCTCTCTGACGTACAGAAAAATCTAGGTTTTTTCTTTCAGTTTATGTTATGCAATATGAAGTTTTCTCCAGAAGAAGCTCAAAAAAAATTTCTTGAATCCATTATTCCGCACCAGATTGAGATAGGAAATCCCGATTTTTTATGCGGCAAATCGGGGCTTGAGCTTGCGAAAATATGTTTGGGAAATGCAGACATTTCTGACAAGATTTCAGAGAGCCTTTCTGAGCCATATTGCCCGCAGGCAGAATATTGGAGTGGCTATGTTCTTGCGTATTGCCAGTGGAAAAATGCGATTACCTTTGCGCAAATTCTAAGCAATTATTCCCTTGAATTGTTGCTATCCAATTACAATTTGATGCATGAAGCCGATATAAGCAAGATAAATCAATTAATTATGGAATGTGTTAGTTGAATAGAGTGGCTCTGTATATTGAAAAAATTGAGGAATTGTTCTATAATTGTATTTTATGAATTAAAGGGTGTAGTTAGGTGTGATTTTGCAGGTAATCGATAAAACCCAACGGATTTTTTTATTAATAAAATGATAGGGTAAATGGCATAAAATGAATCATATAAATTCTTTGTTTGTTGAGTCATATAGGGGAATCCAGAACCTCAAGTTAAACGATTTTTCTTTGGTGAATGTTTTTACTGGGAATAATAATTCTGGAAAGACAAGTGTATTGGAGATTTTACGAACATTAGCAGCTCCCTTAAGCCTTTCAGTATGGCTTGACAATGGTAGACGAGGAAATGGTATTCGTACAATATCTGATTTTGAAGCTTTTTCAGATTTAATTAATGTAAATTCGGATGAGAAAAAGATTTCTTATACTATGACTGATGGTAATTTACAGGAACATTCAGTGAAGGTTTTTGCAGATTATTCATCCACAATTCTTTCTCAAAATCAGATAAAAAAAGAGATGGGGATCCCAAGAACGAAAAGTGAAAGTGAGGAAATAATTGAATCTGAAACTCAAATTGTAGAAATTTTGATTTCAGAAGGGACTGCTGAGAAAAAATATAAGCTTAATGAGTATTCTCGATATTTGAGAGTAAAAAACGATTCCGATTATTCGTTGTTATCTCCTGTGGTATATATTTCACCAACAAAACATGCTGATAGTGTTATTTATCTTGATGAAATACTAAACAATCCTCAGTTATATGGAGAAATGCTTGAAGTGTTAAAAGATTTTGATTCAGATATTGTAAGTATAAACGCAACAATGCCAACTTCTGAGACAGGGTTAAATCTTGTGTATGGGAGAGTTTATTATAGTATCTTAACAAAGAGCAAAAATCGCGCGCTTCCGTTAAATATGTACGGCGACGGGATGAAAAAATCAATCCTCCTTATGTCTGCTGTTGTAGCTGCAAAAGGCGGGATCTTGTTGCTCGATGAATTTGAAACTGCGATTCATACTTCTGCTATGTCTGATGTATTGTATTGGATTATTAATACCTGTAAAAAATTAAATGTGCAACTTTTTATGACAACACATAGTTTAGAAGCCCTAAAGACTGTATTGAGTCTTTCAGATAAATTAAAGGAAGAAATATCTTTGTACACCTTATACAAAAAAGAAAAAACAGTTGCGCGTCGTCTTACTGCAAAAGACGCTATAGAAGCCAGTGATATTTTTAATTTGGAGTTGCGTTAATGAATTCTGCAATAATCACTGAAGGACCAACAGATTATACCTTTATCCAATATTATATGCGCAAAGTGTGCGCTTGGGATGATTATCAAGAAAGTGCATTGCGAAAGGCTGATAAACAGATAAAAGCTAGGGAATTCAAAAGAAACAGTGATGTTTTGACAATAATATCTTCTGGCGGTTGCACGCGAATTGCTGAAAGGGTGAATTTGTTGCTAAAAAAGAATTCAAACTCATCCAATTCGGACGAAGCTTTTTCAAAGATCGTTGTTATTTCAGATAATGACGATGAATTTGCTGGCGGAAAAATTGAGGTGGCAATAGAGCAGACTGTTAAGAAATATGCAATGGGCGGTCCTGTAAAAATTGAAAACAGAAAATGGCTGACATTTCAGATGCATAATAGCATTTTTGAAGAAATATCGGTTGAAATTTTGTTGTTGCTGATTCCATTTGATGAAAACGGCGCAATCGAAACATTTCTTTTGGACGCCATAGCAGAAAAAGATGAGTACGACAAGCAGATAATCAAGAAAGGAAACGACTTTGTTGAAACAGTAGATTCTGAAGAAAAATACTTAAAGCACAGACGAGATAAAACAAAAGCAAAAATGGATGTGTATTTTTCAGTGCGTACTCCTGCCGAGCATTTTTCCGAAAGACAGAATATCCTAAAAAATATCGAATGGGAAAAGTATGAAAAGATACAAAAATGCTTTTCGGAATTGGGAAGGTTGTAATATTGGTATTGGCAAGTGAATATTTCGATGAGAAAGAATACATCAGGAATTATGATGATTTTTTGAAATCATTATAAGGGTGCTAAATAATGATTCATCCTCTTTCAGACTGTAAAGCTCAAGACGTTGGTATGGGCGCAAATATCTGGCAATTTTGTGTAATTTTTCCCCATAAAATTTTGCGCAAAAAAATTGTTGAGGATAAAATAATGAATTATATCGCAACGTGGATTTATTTGGATAAAAAGGGTGAGGAAACGAATTTTCCACAGACTTCAATGCTTTCGTCTTCAAAAGAGCATCAGGATATTTATTGGCGATGCGTCTATGTGTTTTTTAAATTTGCAAAAAGGTATTTGACGTATTGCGAATTCTTGCTTTTTACAAATTGCTCGGAAGCTTCCGTTGTTGTTGACGGCTTGGATTTAATTGAAGAACTGAAAAAGATGGGCGTGCGAATAATTGTTCGCGATTTTACTTTCAAGCTTCCTAATGGATATTATGGCTCCTGGGGAAATCAGTTGTATGAATTTGACATTCTTGACGAGTTTGTCAAGCGTTTCCCTAAGGATTCAAAGCTCCTAATGTTGGATTCTGATTGCCTCATTATGAAAGATGTCGCTCCGTTGTTTGGCATGTTGGATAATAGTCCGGCCGTCACTTATTGGGGGGATGACTATTTTGGCTGTTCTGAAGATGTTGACATAAATGGCATAACAGAAAGGGATATGACTAATCTTGCGAATGAATATCTTGGCGCGAATATGGATAGAATTCATTATATGAACGGTGAATTCTTTTGCGCCAGATATGATTTTATAGAGCGTGTTGTGCAGGAATTTCCCTCTTTGTATAAGTTTATGATTGGAAAGTTTGAAGCGAATCCAAAAGCCGAATGCGTAAAGTTTAATGAAGAGGCGCATTTTTTGTCTTTTTTCTATGCCAAGCACTCTATTTCTTGTTATGTTAGAGAAGAATGGATAAAAAGAATGTGGACAGCCGATTTTTATTATCGCGTCAAAGACGGGGATGAAAATATTCCTATTTGGCATGTTTTGTCAGGGAAGCATCGTTACGTTCTTTTTATAAAAGACATAGACAAAATGCTTGCAAAACCTCAAGCATACGTTGTAAAAAAAATGAAATCCATTTTTTTTCAAAAAGACAGCTGGTTTTTACGCAAGATGCAGCGAAAAGAAAATTTTTTCTTTAGAGTTTTGCGGTTTGTAAATAAAAAAACACATGCGCTTGCTGTTGCAAAAAGGATAATCGGAAAGTGAAAGTATTGTTGGTTAATTTTACTGACGTTGGCGGTGGGGCCGCAATCGCTTGCTTCCGTCTTGCTGAATCTCTTAATAAAAATGGAGTGGAGGCGACAATGGCGGTCGTTGAAAAAAAAAGCGCCTCGCCGTTTGTCGTTGAAATTCCGAAGACAAAAAAATCAAAACTCTGTGTTTTGTTTGTCCGAATTGTAAATTTGTTTATGCGAATGGCAAGGAAATTGTTTCCTCGCGTCGTTGCGGCGGCTTCTTTTCGCACGAGTAATCCCATTCTTCATTCAACAGGCAAAAAATCGCTTGTTGACGTAAACTGGATAAATTCTTTTGATTGCGATGTGGTTAACTTGCATTGGATTGGCTTTGATATGCTTTCTGTAAAGGACATTGCAAAAATCAAAAAGCCTATCGTTTGGACTATGCATGACACATGGCCCTTTTGCGGAGCGGAGCATTATCCAAATGTGTTGGAAAATGATTTTCGCTATACGCAAGAATATACAAGGAAGAACAAACCTAAAACAACACGAGGTCCTGATGTTTGCCGCTCGACATGGGAGTTGAAGCGAAAATACCTTTCGCAAAAAGAAATGTTTTTTATTTCTCCTAGCAATTGGGAAAGGGAGGAAATCCAAAAAAGCTCGCTTTTTTCTAAAAAGCCTTGTGTTACAATACCGAACATAATTCCTCATTCTGTGTTTAACGTTAAAGAAAAAAAAGACATTCGACGGGTGTTGAATATTCCGGACGACAAGATTGTTTTGGGCTTTGGAGCCGCATATGACATTGACAACCCAAAAGGCATAAAAGGCAGTTTTTTGTTGTTAAAAGCCTTGCAAGAACTTAAGAATCCCGAAAAATATTTTTTTGTCGTATTTGGAAACGTTACGGAAAAATTCGCGTCTAAGATTTCAATCCCGTTTTTTAGCGCGGGCTTTATTTCAAATGAAAATATTCTTGCGCTTTTATACAATGCTTGCGATGTGTTTATATGCCCCTCGTTGGTTGAAAATCTGCCTAATACTTGTTTAGAGTCGATTTTTTGCGGCGTTCCGGTTGTCGCTTTTAATTCGGGTGGAACAAGTGATATTGTTGTCCACAAAGAAACCGGTTTTCTTGCAACGCCATTTAATACAAAAGAGCTTGCGGACGGTGTTGAATGGTGCTCGGAGCATTTTGCGGAGCTTTCTAAAAACTGCGTTGAAAAATCTGTCCGAGATTTTGATGAGAATAAAATCTTAAATTCCTATGTTTCTGTATATGAAACGTTAATTAAAAACGCAAATTTTTGCGAAAAGACTTACGCTCTTTGAAGTTTTGAGTTATAAAATGAATCCTCTATCCCAGTCGTATAGAAAATTCCTCAGAATCCTTGCAATTCTTTTCGCGGCAGTTGGCCTTTGTTCATGCTTGCTTTTTGTCCCTCAGGTTCGCGAATGTATTATTGCGTTTGCGGAAAGTCGTGTCGGGCGGCCTTTGACGCATGATGTTTGGCATGCGAGGATTATCGCCGCGGAACTTAAAATTTTTGCAGCGTTATTTTTGCTTGCCTTGGAAGCCGCGTTGTTTTCTTTTTTGGAATTCTGTGATTGCGACGACGGCATTTTTCATTTTAGGACGGAGCTGAAAAGCATAAAAGAGTCAAAGCTACAATGGATGTGCATTCTGGCTGTTTTTGTCTTGCTTGTCTCCGCCAGGCTTTTTTACATAAGCCAAAAAAAGACTATGCATGTAGACGAGGGCATGAGCATAGCGATTTGCAACAGAAACGAGTATGGCTTTTGGGGCAAGGATTATGAGCTTTACAAGGAATATACGGGCAAAGAGCTGAAGGGGATTTCCTTTTTTGACAACGCGAGCGTCTTGGATTCTTTGAGCGACGTTTTTCATATGCACCAAAACAATAACGATTCTCCGCATACGAACTTTTATTATTCAGCTTTAAGATTGTGGTTTACGGGCGTTAAGACATGCGATTTAAGGTACATTTTCTGGCGAGCCTGTCTTTTGAATGTTTTCTTGTTTTCGCTGTCATTTATTTTTATGACGCTGCTTTTAAAGCGTTTTACAAATAACAGCGCTGTTCTTTCGCTTTGCCTGTTCGCCGCTTTTATAAATCCCGAGGCCCTTTCCATTACGGTTTTTATGCGTCCGTATGAACTACAGCAAACTTTTGTGATTGTTTTGTTTTATTATGTCGTTTGCGCGCTGCAGGCTGTGTTTGCTGATTCAAAGATTGAAACTAAGAAAAACTTTGTTATTGGCGCTTTTGTCTTGGCTCTTGCCACGCTGGCTGCGTATTTTAACTTGATTTTGATAGTCCTTTGCGGGCTTTCTATAATCGTTCTTTGCGTAAAGAAGAAGAACTGGAATCAGTTAATTTTTTTTGTTTGCATGTTTATAGCGTCTTTGGTTCTTGCAAAGATTCTGTATTTTAATTATGGAAATATGGATTACAGGGGCAGCGGAGCTCTTTTAAATTTAGCCCCTTCAAATATAAAGCTTAACCTGATTGCGATGAAAGACGGATTGCGGACGAGCGTGTTGAAAAATTTTTTCTTTGTCTCTTATTGCGCTCTTGCTTGTCTTGCGGGAATATGGACTGTTGCCGTTAATGCAAGAAGGCGCGAAAACGCCGCTTTGTCTATGTTGCTTGGGTTGCTTTTTGCGGGAATGTTCGCGTTTTTTTTCTTCGCTCCAATCGATATGAAGGAATTGCGTTACATCGCGCCCTTGTTCTTTTGCTTGTCCTTGTGCTTCGTGAATGCCGCCGGCGCGAAAATTCCAAAAGCGGTCCTTCCTGGCTTTGCTTCGCTGCTTTTACTTTTGTCGCTGGTTCCGTCCGATGGCGAAAAATACGTTGTGGAGCATTTGGACGATTCTCACATAGACGTTTACAATTGCTTAAAGGATTCCTCTTTGACAGTTTTTATTCGGGGAAGGGGAAAGTGGCAGTATTCCTGTTTGGTTCCCTATTTAAGCGATGACAGCAAGGTTGTTTTTATTGAGGACTTTTCTGAAATTCAAGAGAAATATTCACGCGACCTTCCTTGCTTGTTCGTTAATCAACATGACACAATTGATTATGGTTTTGAAAGCGGAGAGCTTTGCGTTCAAAAATTGAGCGAGCCTATATTCCATGACGTTTATTTGGTGAAAGAAAATGCTTTTTAACACTCCAGGATTTGTTTTGTTTTTTGCTGGCGTTTTGGCGGTTAATTATTTGGTTCCAAAACGCTTTCGTTATGTCTATTTGACGCTTGTTAGCCTTTTGTTCATTTGCTTTTTCAACGCAAAGGCTCTAGCGTCATTTTTGCCTGCCACGGGCTTTTTAATTCTTTTAACTTTTTTTGGCGCTTTCGTCGTGGAAAGAACAAAAAGCAAGGCTGTTCTTTTTTCTTTGTTGGCGCTGATAGCCGCCTTTTTGATTGTTTGCAAGGCGACGGATTTTGGAAATGTTTTTTTGCGAAAATTTTTCTCGTTGGCTGGAAAAGGCAAGGACTTTTCAACGATGTCTTTTCCCGCGCCAATTGGGCTTTCGTATCTGACTTTTCAAGCAATCAGCTATTTGGTTGACGTTTACAAAGGAAAAATCTCCGCGCAAAGAAATTTCTTGAAATTCACGCTTTACATGCTTTTCTTTGCAAAGCTTGTCGCCGGTCCCATTGAGCGCGCGGAAAAGTTTTTCAAGCAACTGGATTTTAAGGAAAAATTTGACATTAAGAATGTTCAAAGCGGCCTTCTTTATATGCTTTACGGTTTCTTTATGAAAATGGTTGTCGCTGACAGGGCGGCTGTTTTTGTGAACGCTGTTTTTGCGGATTTTAGTAATTGTGGCGGCTGCGTGTTGTTTGCGGCTTTGGCTTTGTATTCGATTCAAATATACGCTGACTTTGCCGGCTATTCGTTAATAGCGTTTGGAGCCGCTAGGACTTTGGGCATCGCTATAAGCCAAAACTTTTACATGCCGTATTTTTCAAAAAGCGTCGGCGAGTTTTGGAGGCGCTGGCACATTTCGCTTTCTTCTTGGTTAAAGGATTATGTTTACATTCCCCTTGGCGGAAGCCGAAAGGGCACAGTCAGAACTTATGCAAACCTAATGGCGACTTTTTTGGTTAGCGGCTTTTGGCACGGCTCTTCGCTTAACTTTGTCGCATGGGGCGCTTTGCACGGCTTGTATCAAGTGTTCGGCCGAATTCTAAAGCCGGTTCGGGACAGGGCAAAGCTTGCCTTGAGGATAAATTCAGAAGTTTTTTCATGGCGCCTTCTTCAAAGAATTGTCACATTCGTTCTTGTTATGTTTGCGTGGATTTTCTTCCGTTCAAACAGTTTGAGTGACTCTTTGCTTTACGCAAAGCTTATGGCAACTAAGCCGGCTTTTTGGGAATTGACGGATGGCTCTCTTTTGAAATTTGGTCTAGATTTTAAGGAATGGTTCGCGCTTTCTGCCGCCTTCTTTTTTATGCTTTTGGTTGATTGTCTTAGGGAAAAGACTGATTTGGCCAGCAATTTTCTTGCGCAAAACTCCGCGTTTAAATGGATATGCTCAATTTTGTTCGCGTTGGCGATAATTATATTTGGCGTGTATGGCAGCGGCTACAACGCGGCGGATTTTGTTTACTTTAAGTTTTGACGGAGGGCAGAATGTTTCTAAAACCCCTTAAATATGCTTTTTGGATTTTGCTTTTTGTTTTGTCTTTATTCTTTTTAAACAAGCTTTTTCTTTTAAAGCATTATGGGGCGTTTTCAGAATTCAATTCGTTAAATTCTTTTGCGCGGCATTATGATTTGAGAGAAAAAGCTGACGGCTTTTATGAAAAAAAGAAGAATTCTTTGGACGTAGTTTTCTTTGGCTCAAGTTATTGCCATACCAACATAAATCCGAATGTTCTTTGGACGGAACACGGAATTGCGTCTTACGATTTCTCCGCGGACCAGCAAAATCTTGCCTTGACATATTATTATGTTGAAGAAATGTTTAAGAGGCAAAAGCCGCGCTTAATCGTAATTGAAACGAGTGTTATTCCTGACAGCAAATATGACTCAAACGCGCAGCTGCATTATTCTCTTGACCCATTGCGTTTGGGACGCGCCAAGATTAAGGCTGCGCTAAAAAGAGTCAAGCCGGAAGAAATAGTCGAAATGATGTTTCCCCTTGTAAAATATCACAGCAGATGGACTGAGCTTTCAAAATTTGACTATGATTATTTTTCAAATTCGCCAAAGAATGTCTTTAATGGAAATATTTCTCTTATGGGCATCGCTTCTGATTTTTCATATGATTCTTCGCTTGCTGGCAATGTCTACAATCTTTCAAATGTCGCGATTGATTTTATTCTAAAAATAAAAAGATTGGCGGATAAAAACAACGCCAAAGCATTTTTTATTTTTACGCCGCTGGCAAATCCTTTTGTCACTGATTTCTACAGGCGGGCCATAATTCAGTTCTTGGAGAAGGCGCAAATCGATTTCTATGATTTTAACGGGCATTTTGCGGATATCCAAACTGATATGACAACAGATTATCATGACATGGTGCATATGACATATTGGGGGAACGTTCGCTTTTCAAGGCATTTGGGGAATGTTTTAAAAGCTCGCTACGACATTCCTGACCGCAGAAACGACAAGAATTATGCGGAATACGACGCGGATTGCCGCGCGACGCAAGATGTAAAAAAGCGATTTGATTCAAAATACAAAGCCATAAATAATTGTTGTCCTAATCCAAAAGACTATCAGTGACGCAGCTTTATTTTTTCACCGCCTTTTTTAGCCTTCGCTTCGCCCCCTGAAGGATATGAAACAAATGGACCAAAAAGGAAAGGTTTAGGCTCATCGCGACGGTTACAAAGATGTAAACTGGAACAAAACTGTAGGTCCAAATCTTGATTCCCGGCGCGTATGATTTGTAGTCTTTTACGCTGAAAGGCGAATAGTCCACGATGTAGCTCAGCGCATCCCTTAATTCCAAATACTTGGCCAGCTTTTTTGCTTTTGTTTTATGCTTCTTTGAAAAGTCAAGAAGGTTTTTGACCACGGCCGCGTTTTCGTCGCTTCTAAATCTTTTTGTCGTGATGTTCATGTATATGTGCGTCACGGAAAATTCATTGTCCCTGTAAAGGTAGTCGGGCTCGTTGGCGTAAATTGTCTTTTTGGAAAGCGCCAAAGCCTTGTAGCTTACCAGCAAGTCTTCCGATGTTCGTATTTCCGGGTCAAACAGTATGCCGTTTTTTTCCAGCAGTTCTTTTTTGAAAATCTTGTTGCACACATGGTTCATGTAAACGGGATACTTTATGAACATGTCTTGGAATTCTTCTTCTTTAAAGTCATACAGCGAAATGTCGGCTGTGCCCTTGTAATCCGCGATTCCAAAGGAATACACGTCGCAACTTTCTTCTTTGATTCTTTGCAAGGCTTTTTTATACGCTCCCAAAGCGACTAAGTCGTCCGCGTCCACAAAGGTTATGAATTCGCCGAGCGCGGCCTCAATGCCTTTGTTTCTTGCCGTGGAAACGCCGGCGTTCTTCTGATGAATTACCTTGAATTGCGGGTTTTTCTTTGCGTAGCCGTCGCAAATTTTTCCTGTATTGTCCGTTGAGCCGTCGTCAACAACTATGCATTCATAGCCGTCTATTTCTTGCGCCCTTATGCTGTCCAAACATTCCAAAATGAATTTTTCGCTGTTATACGCGGGAACGACGACGCTTAGTTTTATGCCGGTGTAAGCCATTCTTTTCCTCTTCTCTTAGTCACATGAGCGCCGCAGAGCTGACGCTTTGGCTTTGCGCTTGCTGCGGCCTGAATGGCTTTAACAAAAATTTTGCGAGCCAAAAACAGGCGCCCGGCAAAAGAAAATGCAAAAGAGGCTTGATTAAAGGCTTTTTTGGCTGGACATAAAAGCCGTATTTTTCCCTGGCCCTGCGGTTTTCTTGCAGAACCAAATCATTTTTTTTCGCGCTTATGCCCTCGTTGTCATAGTCCGCTATTATAAGGTTTGTAAAAATAAATTCCTCTTTGTTTGCGTAAAAGCGCAAGAATTTTTCATAGTCGCTTGTTATTTTGTAGGATTCGTCGTATGGGCCGTGCTTTTTGTAAAGTTCCAATGGAACAAAGCATGACTGGTGCGCTATCATATTTTGCGGCAGGCCGTCCGCGCTTCTTCCCAATGTTAGAACGAATTTTCCGCCTTCATAAAAGTTGACGGCGCCGTAAAGTATTTTGCCAAAATTTTCTTTTGCTATAGGCGCCAATTGGGCAAGGACGTTTTTGCAAAAAGCGTCGCCGGAATTCAGCAGGTTGACAAAGGCGCCTTTGGCCCGCGCTATTCCTTTGTTCATCGCGTTGTAAATGCCTGTGTCCGGCTCGCTGCTCCAAAACGAAACGCGCTTTTTGCATTTTGGGTCAGCCAAATACGATTCTATAAGCTCCCTGCTGCCGTCAGAACTTCCGCCGTCAATAATTATGTATTCATAATCTTGAAAGTCTTGCTCCAGCACCGAGTCCATCGTCTTTTTTAGGCCGGCTTTGTTGTTGTAATTAATCGTAATTATTGAAAAAAGCGGTTCTGACATTTGTTTTATTATAGCAGACTTATTTAAAAAAATCCACAAAAATCTAAGAAAAATCTTCCAAAAACGGTCAATTGCTCCGGGCCTTTGCCCCATAATTGACACTAGTCCCCAAAAAGTGTATATTTTACCTTTATACGAAAATACTGGCAGGATAGTGAACTTGGAAATGAGCAAAGCGGCGCCTGAAATTTCTGTTTTGATTTCTTACTACAATGACAGAGCGTTTTTAAGGCAGTCCATACAGGCGGTTTTAAGCCAAACATTCACAGATTTTGAACTCATATTGATAAACCACGCCACTCAAGACGATTGCCGTGAAATAGCTCGTTCCTTTGACGACCCTAGAATCGTTCACGTTGACTTGGAATTTAACAACGGGGCGGGCGGCGGCTTTATTTTTGAAACGCTTATAGGAAAGGCAAGGGGCAAGTACATAAAGCTTTTTTGCGCCGACGACGTTATGAAAAGCGACTGCCTTGAAAAGCTCCATTCATACTTGGCTTCAAACCATGACAAGGACATCGTTTTTGGCGACGCGCGTCTTGTGGACAAGAACGGCTCTCCAAAGAAGCTTTTGTGGTCGGAGCGCTTCGCCGACTTTTCGTTTGAGGACGACAATCTTTCGCTCTTGAAGAAATTCTTTGACAAAAAAAGCTTTCTTCCGCTTCCCGCCTGCCTGTTCAAAAGAACTGCCGCCGACGGCCTCAAAATCGACAAGTCGCTGATCATCGAATTTGACCAAAGCCTTTGGATTCAAATGATGATGCGCGGGGCGAATTTTGGCTTTACCCGCGACGTGGTTTGCGACTACAGGGTTCACAAGCTTCAAAGCTCTACGGTAAGGGTTGACAACCGCGTGGACGAATACGATTTTTACGAGTCCATAATGCGCGCCAAGCTTTTTTATGGAATAAAGGACATCGTCCAGCTGGAGCGCCTTTTGGGCGGATATGAAAAGAAATTTGCCTTGTCCGAAAAAGACGTTGATTTCTTCCCGTTCGCGACGGCTTGCTATTATCTTGAAAAGCACGAAAACCTAAGTTGCAAAATCGCGGGCTACGAATACTTGCACGATTGCATGGAAGACCCAACGGCCAGGCAAAAGATAAAGGAGCGGTTCAACTTTACCGTGGCCGACTTTAGGCTTCTTTACAAGAACTCCCGCGCGTTCAACCCGTCAATGTATTTGGAGTACATTGGCATAAAGGGCGGAATTGCGATGATT
This sequence comes from uncultured Spirochaetaceae bacterium, assembly GCA_902799965.1. Taxonomy (GTDB): domain Bacteria; phylum Spirochaetota; class Spirochaetia; order Treponematales; family Treponemataceae; genus Treponema_D. The sequence goes on along the minus strand of CADCCO010000009.1, from coordinate 35,156 downwards.
CTAAAAAAGCTTTACGAAAAATTGTTCGGCCAGCCATACGCCAAAATTCTCTGACGGCAAAGCCGCCGTGTTTCCGCCTCCCGCTTGCGCCTTTCCCCAAATTCCGCTATAATGAATTTTTGGAAAACAAGGCGTATGCAAACATTGATTCTTGCCGGCGGGATGGGGACGCGGCTTGGAGAGGAAACTAAACTCATTCCCAAGCCGATGGTGGAAATCGGCGGATATCCCATTCTTTGGCACATAATGAAAATTTACAGCCACTACGGTTACAATGACTTTGTGATTCTAACCGGCTACAAAGGGCACGTTATAAAAGACTACTTTTTAAACTACTACAACCGCTACAGCGACATGACCATCGACATGGCCAACAACGACGTTCAGATTCACAAAATGCGAAGCGAGCCTTGGAAGGTCACGATGCTTTACACCGGCCCCGACACTATGACGGCGGGGCGCATCGCAAGAGCCAAGTCTTACATCGGAAGCGAGCCTTTTATGCTGACATACGGCGACGGGGTGGGCGACGTGGACATAAGCAAGCTTGTGAATTCGCACGCAAAAAGCGGAAAGCTTGTCACGCTTACCGCCGTCCAGCCGGAAGGCCGCTTTGGCGCCTTGGACATTCAGGCTGACGGAACTATAAGCCAGTTCCAGGAAAAGCCGATTGACTCTTGGATTAACGGCGGCTTTTTTGTTTGCGAAAACAAGGCTCTTGACTACATTCCCAAAGATTCGGCGAACGTTATGTGGGAGCGCTCGCCCCTCCAGCGCATAGCAAAAGACGGCCAGCTGCACGCCTACAAACATTCTGGCTTTTGGCACCCGATGGACATGCTGAAGGACAAGGAAGACTTGAACGCCATTTGGGCCACGGAAAAAGCGCCCTGGGACGTTTGGGGGCATTTTAAAAAATAGGGCTTTGCATGACTGAATTGCTTTCTTTTTATAAGAACAAAAAAATTTTTCTTACCGGCCACACGGGCTTTAAGGGAACTTGGCTTTGCCGAGTTTTGCTTTTGGCGGGAGCGGATGTCGCGGGCTATTCTCTTGAGCCGCCCACAAGGCCAAGCCTTTTTGAACTGACTGGAACGGAAGGCCAAATAAAGTCCGCGCTCGGAGACGTTCGCGACGGCGAAAAATTGAAGGCGGCCATGCTTGAGGCGCGGCCCGACATCGTCATCCATCTTGCCGCGCAGCCGATTGTCAGGACCGCCTACAAGAATCCCGCCGAAACTTACGAGACGAACGTTATGGGAACCGTAAATCTTTTTGAGGCCGTCCGCGCCTGTCCGTCAGTCCGTTCTCTTGTGGACGTGACCACGGACAAGGTTTACCTTAACCGAGAGCGGCAAAGCGGCTACCGAGAAGACGAAACTCTTTGCGGCTACGACCCTTATTCCAACAGCAAGTCTTGCTCGGAACTGGTCACTTACAGCTACAGAAATTCTTTCTTCGAGCGCACGAAGTATCCAGCTATAAGCACCGCGCGCAGCGGAAACGTTATCGGCGGCGGCGACTACGCCGTTGACAGAATCATCCCCGACTGCGTTCGCGCGGTCACGGCGGGAAAAGAAATAATTTTGCGAAACCCAAATTCCACGCGGCCTTACCAGCACGTTTTGGAATGCCTTCGCGGCTACCTTGCGCTGGCAAAGGCGCAATATGAAGACAAGCCGCTCGCCGGAGCCTACAACTTTGGCCCTGACGACGATTCTTGCGTCACGACCGGAACTTTGGCCGACTTGTTTTGCGCCGAGTGGGGGCGCGGCGCCAGTTGGAAAAGCGGCTTGGAGCCTGACGCTCCCCATGAAGCGGGCTTTTTAAAATTAGACTGCTCAAAGGCCAAAGAAAAACTGGGCTGGAAGCCGCAATGGAACATTCGCAAAGCGGTGAAAAAAATCGTTGAGTGGGAAAAGGCCGTTCAAAGCGGCGCGGACGCGGCTGAAATTACTGACAAGCAAATCAAAGAATATTTTGGCGAATAATATGTTTGAGAACAAGACAAAAGAAGAGGCGGCAAAAGAAATATTGGAAAGCGTCCGCGAATACTACAAGAAATTCATGGTTCGTCCCGAATGGAAGGACGGCGACAGAATCGCCTACGCAAGCCGCGTTTTTGACGAAAAGGAAATGATGAACCTTGCCGACGCCGCGCTGGAGTTTTGGCTTACAAGCGGCCGCTACACCGACCAGTTTGAAAAAGAGCTTGGCGAATATCTTGGAACGCCATTTGTTTCGTTGGTCAATTCCGGAAGTTCGGCCAACTTGCTTGCCTTTATGGCGCTGACTTCTCCGCTTTTAAGGGAACGGCAAATCCAGCGCGGCGACGAAGTGATTACCGTGGCTTGCGGCTTTCCCACGACGGTGACGCCGATTTTGCAGTACGGCGCCGTTCCCGTTTTTGTCGACGTGACGATTCCCCAGTACAACATTGACGCGGCGCAGTTGGAGGCCGCCCTAAGCCCCAAGACAAAGGCCGTGATGCTGGCGCACACGTTGGGAAACCCCTTTGACCTAAAGGCCGTGACGGAATTTTGCAAAAAGCATAACTTGTGGCTTGTCGAAGACAACTGCGACGCGCTCGGCTCGGAATACACGCTGGACGGAAAGGCTTGCAAGACAGGAACAGTCGGCGACATCGGAACTTCAAGCTTTTACCCGCCGCACCACATGACGATGGGCGAGGGCGGAGCGGTCTACACAAAGAATCCGCTTTTGCATAAAATAATCCGCTCCTTGCGTGATTGGGGCCGCGACTGCGTTTGCCCGAGCGGAAAGGACGGCGTTTGCGGCCACCGCTTTGACCGGAAGTTCGGCACGCTTCCGCTTGGCTACGACCACAAGTACACTTACAGCCACTTTGGCTACAACCTAAAGGCCACCGACTTGCAGGCGGCCATCGGCTGCGCCCAGCTGGAAAAATTCCCTTCGTTTGTCGAACGGCGCAAGGCCAACTTCAATCACCTGCGCGCGGCGTTGGAAGGCGCCCAGGACAAACTGATTTTGCCGGAAGCCGCTCCCGACAGCGACCCAAGCTGGTTCGGATTTTTGATTACCTGCAAGGAAGGCGTCAGCCGCAACGAGCTGGTCAAAAAAATCGAGGCGGAAAACATTCAGACCCGCGCGCTTTTTGCGGGAAACCTTACCCGCCACCCTTGCTTTGACCAAATCCGCGGAACGGCCGCCTACCGCGTTGTGGGCGGCCTTGAAACTACCGACCGCATTATGCGCGACACATTTTGGGTGGGCGTGTATCCGGGCATGACCGACGCGATGATTGACAAGATGGCGGCTGTGATAAAGGCCGGGGCGCGACGCTAAGGAGATTTTCATGTTGAACGCAAGAATTACAAAGAACAAGTTTTTTGTCTTTTGCTTTTTGGCGTTGTACGCGCTTTCGCTTTTGCTTTTGTTCAGCAGACGTGGCGTGGGCTTTTACCTTCATCCTTTTGCGGGTGATTCCTTTATGGATTTGTTCAACATGGCGGTCCGTCCTTACAACACAACCTATCCGCCCTTGTCTTTGATTCCGTTCAAGCTTTTGCATTTGCTTCCGCATCCCGACGTGGCTTTGTCGGAAGAAGGCTTGCGGGCCAATTATTGCGGCGCGATGTTTTTGGCGCTTTATTTTTTGGCCTTCGCTTCCGTCTTTTTGTTCACGACATATTTTTTTGTGAAGGGCGAGCCAAAGAGAAAGATATTTTATTCCGTTTTGCTTTTGTTTTCGGGCATTGTTTTGTGGGCTTTGGAAAGAGCCAACATTATGTCGTTCGCTTTTTTGCTTTCGCTTTTGTTCGTGATTTTTTATTCCTCAGGCGACGAAAAAAAGAAAAGGCTGTCATATCTTTTCATCGCGCTCGCTATGTCGCTCAAGCTTTATCCGGGCGCCTTTCTCTTGCTGCTGTTGGAAAAAAAAGACTTTAAGGGGCTTTTGACGGTCGCGCTGGAAACACTTGTCATTTTTGTTTTTTCTTTCATTGCGTGCGCCCATTTGGACTTCATCATAAATTTTGAAAAAAGCATGGGCTTGATGAACTATATGAAAAGCGCGCTCGCGTTCGTAAAAGTGGCCGCCCATTTGGCGCTTTTCGCTTTGCTTGCGGCGGCGGCATGCTTTTTGCTTTTTCAAATCCACGCGGAAAATTGGAAGCGCGCGGGAATTGCCGGAGCGGCTTGCTTGGCCGCTTTTTTTGCAGCCGCCTTGTATTTGCGCGTTGCCAAGGGCGTGGACGCGCTCGCTTGGCTGTCAGTCGCGGCGGAATCCGTATTGAACGCCTTGAAGTTTGGCGACAGAATGACCAAGAACGCCGAGGGCGTGAACGTTTCGATAAAGAATTTCGTTTTGCTCGCGCATTTCTTTTTGACTGGCAAAGCCTCTGTTCAAAGCGGCGCGGCTATCGCCTTGTGCAAAATTCTTTGCGCCGCGCTTTGCGTTTTCTCGTTCGCGTTCAACAAGAAGATTTGGAAAAAGCTTTTGAGCGTCTCGCTTCTTTGCGTTTACGTTCCTGATTTTTCAGGCATGTATTTGCTCTTGTACTTGTTGATTCCGCTTTTGCATTTTATAAACGATGGCGAGGAAAGCGCTTTGGATTTCGCGTTCGCCTGCCTTTTTGCCGTGGCCACGACCTTTCTTATTGTTCCGCATAAATTCGTTTTGTCCGCTTATTATCTTGTGACGGGCTCTTTTGTTGTCATTTCGCTTTCTGTCTTCGCCATGTTTTTGCTTGTCGTTTTAAGCGCGGCTTTCGATTTAATAAAGGAACGGCGGCAGGCGCGATGAGCAGGCTCTATCTTCTTGACTGCACGCTGCGCGACGGCGGCTACGTGAACGACTGGGAATTCGGCGCGGGCAGCATAAAAAGCGTTTTTAGCCGCTTGGACAGCGCCGGGGTTGACGCGATAGAAGTGGGCTTTGTCGACGCGCGCCGCGCCTACGACCCCAACCGTTCGATTTACCCCGACACAAAATCGATTGAGCCGGTTTTTGACGGAATGCAAAAGCCGAGCGCGATGGTCGTTGCGATGATTGACTACGGAACTTGCTCGATTGAAAGCGTCGCGCCAAAATCGCAAAGCCATTTGGACGGAATCCGCGTCATATTCAAGAAGCATCTTCAAGACCAAGCGCTGGATTTTTGCCGCCAAATAAAAGAGAAGGGCTACAAGGTTTTTGTTAACCCGGTTTCGGTCACCACTTTTAGCGACGACGAAATGCGCGTCCTTATCGATAAAATCAACAAAATCTCTCCGTACGCCGTGACAATCGTTGACACTTACGGCCTTATGCACAGCGACAAGCTTTTGCATTACTGCAAGATTATGAACGAGCGCCTTGACAAGAACATCATTCTTGGCTACCACGCGCACAACAATTTTCAGCTGGCGTATTCAAACACAATCGCTGTTATGGAAAACGTCAAAGGCCGCGACTTGTCCATTGACGGAACTCTGTTCGGAATGGGAAAGAGCGCGGGCAACGCCTGCACCGAGCTTGTGGCGATGTACATGAACGAGCGCTTTGGGAAGAGCTACGACATAAACCAGATTCAAGAGGCGATTGACATTGACATTACAAAAGAGTTCGCCAAAAAAGAATGGGGCTACAGGCCGATGTTTTACATTTCCGCGCTCAACGAATGCCACCCCAATTACGTGACGCAGCTTTTGGAAAAGAAAACCCTTTCGATAAAGCAAATAAACGAAATTCTTTCAAGACTTCCGCGCGAGGGCGACAAAAATCTTTTGTACGACAAGGATTTGTGCGAGCGCCTTTACCAAGAATTCCAAAACACTGAGATTGACGACAGCCGCGACATCGAGAGGCTTAAGGCGGAACTGGCGGGAAAGGAAATTCTTTTGATTGGCCCCGGCAAGTCGATAAAGGAGCGCGAGGCGGAAATCGATTCTTACATAAAAGAAAAAGGCCCTGTCGTTTTTAGCGTGAATTTTTTGAACGACGAATTTCCCGTTGACTATGTTTTTATGGGAAACTCAAAGCGCTACAGCCAGTTCTTTAGCAGGATCTACGCGCAAAGCGAGCGCGCCAAAGTCGTTTGCGCGTCCAATGTCACCGAGGCAAAAGAAAAGGTTGACTATGTGGTGAACTTCGCCAACTTAAAGTCTGACGTTGACGCGATTTACGACAACCCCCTTGTCTTGCTTTTGAACCTTTGCGCGCGGCTGGGCGTGAAAAGCGTCGCGCTCGCGGGCTTTGACGGCTACAGCGACAAAATCGACGAATGCTACTATTCAGAATACGCAAAGCTTCTTTACGACAAGCGGAACGTCGGGCTTAGGAATTCAGAATTGAAGAAATTCATCGCGTCCTTCAAGGAAAGAATCGAAATTAAGGCGATAACGCCAAGCAAATATTTTTAGGATAAAAGAATGAAACAACGAGTTGCGGATTACATAGCGGACTTTTTGGCAAACAACGGAATTACGGATGTCTTTACCGTTACGGGCGGCGGCGCGATGCACTTGAACGACGCGCTTGGCCACCATCCAAAATTGCGATCCACTTACAACCACCACGAGCAGGCCTGCGCCATCGCGGCGGAAGGCTACGCGCGCTACAGCGGAAAAATCGCCGCCGTTTGCGTCACAAGCGGGCCGGGCGGAACCAACGCCATTACGGGCGTTTTGGGCGGCTGGCTTGACTCGATTCCGATGCTCGTTCTTTCCGGACAAGTCAAGTTTTCCACAACAATCCGCTCGACGCGCGTTCCCCTGCGCCAATTGGGCGACCAAGAATTCAACATCGTTGACACTGTAAAGACAATGACAAAATACGCCGTGATGATTGAAAACGCCAACGATATCGCCTATGTTTTGGAAAAGGCGCTTTATTTGGCGACGCATGGCCGCCCCGGCCCTTGCTGGGTTGACGTTCCTCTTAACATACAGGGCGCGACGATAGAAACTGAAGCCTTGCGCCATTACGACAGCGCCGAGGACGCGCGCGAGCTTCCACCGCCAGTAGCGCCGGCCGCTGTTGACGAAATAATAAAAAAATTGAACGCGGCAAAGCGGCCCGTGATTTTTGCCGGCGAGGGCGTGAGAATCGGCGGCGCTTTTGAGGCGTTCCAGACGCTTGTTGAAAAACTAAAAATTCCCGTTGTGACGGCTTGGAACGCGCACGACCTTGTGGCGGACGACAACCCCTGCTTTGCCGGCCGCCCTGGAACTGTCGGAACGCGCGGCGGAAACTTTACGGCGCAATATTCGGACTTGCTTTTGATTTTGGGCTGCCGCTTGAACATAAGGCAAATAAGCTACAATTGGGAAAACTTCGCGCCGGCGGCCTATAAAATAATGGTTGACATCGACCCCGCCGAGCTTGAAAAGCCTACGCTAAAGATTGACATGCCGATATTCGCCGACGTTAAAGACGCAATCGCCGCGCTGAACGAATCGAGCGCCGCGCTTTGCAGCCATTCAAAGTGGACTGAATGGGCGCGTAAAATAAACCTTCGCTATCCGGCTTGCCTTCCTGAGATGAAAAATGAAGAAAGCCCGATGAATCCTTACGCCTTTGTTGACGCGCTTTTTTCGGAATTGTCCGCCGGCGACGCTGTGGTTTGCTCAAACGGAAGCGCCTGCGTTATAGGATTCCAAGCTGCGATTGTAAAAAAGAACACGCGCCTTTTCACCAATTCCGGCTGCGCGGCGATGGGCTACGGTTTGCCCGCCGCTTTGGGCGTAGCCGTCCGCCGCGGCGCCAGTCGAACGGTTTGCATAGAGGGCGACGGAAGCCTTCAGATGAACATTCAGGAATTGCAGACGATATTCCACAACAAGCTGAACCTAAAGATTGTCGTGTTGAACAACGCCGGCTATCATTCAATCCGCCAAACGCAGCGGAATCTTTTTTCAAACCATTGCGAGGTTGGCGTGGGGCAGGAAAGCGGCGACTTGTCCTTCCCGCAACTTGAGCGAATCGCCTACGCGTATCAAATTCCTTTTGTGAAGATTGAAAAATACTCCGCCGCGCGCGAGGGCGTTAAAAAGGCGCTGGCAATGGACGGCCCTATGATTGTCGAGGCGGTGGTGAATCCCGAACAATTCTTTAGCCCCAAGCTTTCGTCAAAAAGATTGCCGGACGGCTCTATGGTGTCTCCAAGCTTGGAGGACATGTTCCCCTTCTTGCCGGAAGAAGAAATGAAGGCGATAAAAGCGGAAGCGCTTTCGTTGCAATAGGCGGATCTTTTATGCTTCATGTCATTTGGGATTTGGACGGAACTTTGATTGATTCCGAAAAAGAAGTTTACGCCGCGCTTGTAAAGTCTGTCCGCGAAGTTGGGTTGAATGAATGCGACCAAAAAGCGCCTTTTAGAATTGGCCCAACGATTGACAAAATTTTGGACGCGGCCTTTGACAAAAGCGTTTTGAACGAGGGAAAAAAGGCCCAGGTGGTCTCCGCCTTTCGCGCAAATTACGACAATTGCGGTTTTGACAACACGCCGCCCTTTGACGGCGTTGAAAAGATTTTGGCGGACGCGCGCTTTGTCCACCACATTGTCACCAACAAGCCTGACTTGGCGACCGGCCGCATTTTGGAAAAGCTGGGCTGGAAAAAATATTTCGTCTCCGTCGCAACGCCGTATTCTTTTATGAAGGAGCCGGCCGCCTCGCGCAAAACAAAGACTGAGCTTTTCGCGCTCTGCATGGCCGATTTTTCGGGCCAAAAATTCGTCGGCGTAGGCGACATGGACACTGACGCGCGCGCCGCGACCGCGAACGGCATTCCTGCAATCGGCGTTTTGTGGGGAACAGGAACGGAAGCGGAATTGCGCGCCGCCGCTTGCGCTAATGTCGCAAAGAGCGCGGCGGAGCTGCTTGCCCAACTGGAGGCCCTTGCGTGAAAAAAATTCTTCTTACCGGCGCGACCGGCATGATCGGAAGCGCGATTGTCCGCGAAGCGCTAAAGCAAAATTATGAAATAACTTGCATTGCAAGAAAAGGCTCGCCGCGCGCCGAGAACATTCCGCAAGACAGCCGCGTCCGTGTTGTTGAATGCGACATTTCCGATTACAAGGCGCTGGAGCTTGAAGGCTCTTACGACGTTTTTTTGCACCTTGCCTGGAACAAGACTTCCGTGATCGGCCGCGACGACGTGGACTGCCAGCTTAAGAACGTCGAATGCGCGCTTGACGCGGTTCGCCTTGCCAAGCGCGCGGGCTGCTCTGTTTTCATAGGCGCCGGAAGCCAGGCGGAATACGGCGTTCAGACCGTTCCGCTAACGCCGGAGCTTCCCGTAAAGCCCGAAAGCGGCTACGGAATAGCGAAGCATGCGGCCGGAAAATTTTCGGCCGTGCTGTGCAAGCAGTTGGGCCTGCGCTTCAACTGGCTTAGAATCCTCAGCGTTTACGGCCAGAATGACGGCGAAAACACTTTGATTAGCTATGTCGTCCGCGAGCTTAAGGCCGGCCGCAGCCCTGAGCTTACAAAGTGCGAGCAAATGTGGGACTACCTTCACTGCGACGACGCGGCCCGCGCCTTTTTGGCCGTGGCCGAGCGCGGCGTTGACGGAAAATTTTATCCGCTTGGAAGCGGGCGGGGAAGGCCTCTTTGGGAATACGTGGAGCTCTTGCAAAAGAAAATCGCGCCCGCCGTTCCGCTAAAGCTTGGCGCTAAGGAATACTATCCGCACCAACCGATGTTTCTTGTGGCCGACATTCGCGAATTGACGGCGGACACCGGCTGGAAGCCCCAGGTTGAATTTGAAAAAACGGACTTTTGGGTGTAGAAAAAATAGCGCCCGCGCGCTATAATAACTTTCCAGCTTTATGAAAAACTTTTTGCGCGTTTTTAAGATACTCACACGCCGGCAAATGACTGCCTGCTATTTTATAATCTTTCTTATGGTTTTGTGCGCCGCAATGGAGGCGGTCGGCATTGGCCTTGTCTATCCACTTATCCGAATAATCGGAAATCCGAACTTTCTTGCGGAACACGCCGCGCTTGCTTCCGCCGTCGAGCGCTTTGGCGTAACAAACCATAGGCGCATGATTTTCTTTGCTTCGCTTTGCATGCTGGCCTTTTACGTGTTCAAAAATTTCGCGCTCTTGCGCCAGGCCCGCCTTCAAATCTCCTTTAGCATGAACAGCCAAAAGGACTTTACAAGCCGCCTTTACGCCTACTATATGTCCAAACCCTACTTGTACCACATTGACACCAACATCGCGATTATGCACAGGAACATAAACGCTGGCGGCACGGCGGTCTTTTGCAACATACTTGTAAGCGCGCTTTCGATTATAACAGAATTCATCACGGTCATCGTGATATGGTCTTTCCTTGCCGTTTTGGATTGGGGTTCCGCTTTGGGCGCGGCTTTTTTGTTGGCGCCCTTCGCTTTTTTGGTTTTGAACCATTTTAGAAAAAAGATTGGGGAATACGGCGCCGTTCAATCTAAAAACACGGCCGAGATGGCCAAGTGGGTCAACCAAGGCTTTTGCTCGCTAAAAGAAACAAAGGTTATGCGGCGCGAAGCGTACTTTACAAAAGAGTTTTGCAAAGCCTATTCAAAATTCACCGACTCCACAAAAGAATACCAGTTCATACAAAGAATTCCCCGCGCCATAATAGAGCTGGCCGCGATTGGCGGAATTCTTTTGCTCATCGCCGCTAAAATGCTTTTAAAAAGCGACCCCGACTCTTTGATGGCGGGCTTGGGCGTTCTTGCCTTGGCGGCCGTGCGCATAATGCCAAGCCTAAACCGAATCGTGTCGCTTTTTAACGACATAAAATTCTATTCGCCGCTGTTTGACGAAATCTACGACGATTTGCTCGCGGTGAAAAAAAGCAAGGAGCGTTCGGCAAACGGACTTTCGGCCGCCGGCGAAGAGCGGCTTCCGTTTGAAAAAGAAATTTCGGTCGAGAATCTTTCGTTCGCCTATCCAAGCGCGCCGCAAAAAGACGTTCTAAAAGACGCCAGCTTTAAAATTCCAAAAGGAGCATTTTGCGGAATCGTCGGCGCAAGCGGCGCGGGAAAGACAACCTTTGTCGACATTTTGCTAGGCCTTTTGCCGCCAAAAAGCGGAGCCATTCTGGTTGACGGACAAGACATTTGCAAGAACGCTGGCGGCTGGCTTAACAACCTTGCCTACGTTCCCCAAAGCATTTATTTGATAGACGGAACGATTCGCGAAAACATCGCTTTTGGCCGGCCCGAAAAAGAAGTTGACGAAGAAAAAATGGAGCGCGCGCTAAAAATGTCCGAACTTTACGATTTTGTCAAGTCGCTTCCGGACGGCCTTGAAACAAGCGTGGGCGACAGGGGAGGAAAGCTTTCTGGCGGCCAAAAGCAGCGCATTGGAATAGCGCGGGCGCTTTACACCGATCCGGCCGTCCTTGTCTTGGACGAAGCGACCAGCGCCTTGGACAATGAAACCGAGCGGCAAATAACGCAAACGATTCTAAAGTTAAAGGGAAAAATCACAATCATAAGCATCGCCCACCGCCTTAGCGCCCTTGAAGACTGCGACTTTAAGGTTGAGTTCAAGGACGGCCGAGCTCTAGCCAAGCCCCTGTAAATGCGCTACAATAATTGCGCTTATGAAGAAGGTCATTACATACGGCTCTTTTGACTTGTTCCACGAAGGGCACTACAACTTGCTTAAGCGCGCAAAAGAGTTGGGCGACTACCTTATCGTAGGCGTCACAACGGAGCGCTACGACGAGATTCGCGGAAAGCTGAACATAATAGATTCGATAGAAGAGCGCATGGCCAACGTCCGCAAGACCGGATTTGCGGACCAAGTGATAATCGAAGACCACCTTGGCCAAAAAGTCGAGGACATTCAAAAATACGGCGTTGACGTTTTTACGGTCGGCTCCGATTGGGAAGGAAAGTTTGACTACCTAAAGGACTTTTGCGAGGTCGTTTACCTTCCGCGGACAAAGCTTGTTTCTTCAACGCAAATCCGCGAAAAAAAATTTTCTATAACACGGCTTGGCATTGTGGGAACGGGAAGAATCGCCAAGCGCTTTATGGCCGAAACAAAATTCGTTAGCGGCGTGGAAGCTTGCGCGGTTTGTAACCCGCATTTGGAAAGCGCCAAAAAATTCGCGCAGCAGTTCCAGCTGGATTTTTTTTCCAGCGACTACGACGAGTTCCTAAAGCAAGTTGACGCGGTGTACATCGCCAGCCCTCACCAAACCCATTACGACTACGCCAAGCGGGCGTTGGCCGCCGAAAAGCACGTTCTTTGCGAAAAGCCCTTGTGTTTTTCCGCGCAGGAAGCGGAAGAGCTTTTTGAAATCGCTTCTTGCTTTGACGTCGTTCTGCTAGAAGGCGTAAAGACCGCCTACAGCCCCGGTTTTATCCAAATGATAAGCATGGCGAGAAGCGGCGTGATTGGCGCCGTGCGCGACGTTGAGGCTGCCTTTACCCGCCTTATTCCTCCGGGCACGCGCGAAACGACCGACGTGGAATTTGGCGGAAGCTTTTCAGAATACGGAAGCTACGCGCTGCTCCCAATCGTAAAGCTTTTGGGAAAAGAATTTTCCAACGTTCACTTTGAAAGCATGCTTTCAGAAAACGGAATCGACGTTTACACAAAGGCCTTCCTAAAAACAAAGAACGCCTTTGCCTGCGCCAAGACCGGCTTGGGCGTAAAGTCTGAAGGCCAGCTTATCATTTCCGGCACGCAGGGCTACATTTTGGCGCATTCGCCTTGGTGGCTTACCAAAGAGTTTGAGGTGCGCTACGAAAATCCCGACAAAATCGACCGCTATGTTTTTCCTTGGGTGGGCTATGGCCTTAGGTACGAGCTTAGCGACTTTGTCCATCTTATTCACGGAAAGGGCGACCGCTCCTTTAAGCTTACGGCGGGCGAGTCAATCGCGATGGCCGGCGTTATGGAAAAGTTTATGGCGGAACGCAAGGCTGGAAGGGAAGCTCGATGAAAAAAATTGTATCGCCTTTGCGCGTTCTTGCCGTTTGCGCGTCCTTCCTTGCATTCGTTTTTTTTCTGGCCTCTTGCGGAAAAACCGAAGGCCCTTCCGTGATTTTGATTCCGGGCGTCGGCAAAATGGAAATTTGGGCTCACCGGGGATGCAGCTACGCTTATCCCGAAAACACCTTGCAAGCCTTTAAAGCCGCCTCGGCGCTGGACATAACCGGCGTTGAGCTGGACGTTCAGCTTACAAAGGACAAGAAGCTTGTCGTCATCCACGACGAAACGGTTGACCGCACCACCACTAACGGAAGCGGCGCCGTTAGCGACTTTACTTTGCAGGAATTGCAGGCTCTTAAGATTCAAGCGCCGGGCGGCTTTGAGCGCGTTCCTACGCTTGAGGAAGTCTTGGCCCTGCTAAAGCCGGTTTGCCAAAAAAAAGGCCTTATGATTAACATTGAGCTAAAGACCAGCCGCGTTCGCTACGAGGGCATAGAGGAAATGGCTTTAAAGGCCGTGAGCGATTATGGCTTGGAAGACTACGCGCTTTACTCTTCGTTCTTGCCGGAGTCGATTCTTATTATAAAGCAAAAGAACCCGCTTGCCAAAACCGCGGTTTTAAATTCGTCGCTAAAGGCTTGCCTGGAATTTGCCCAAGGCCATTCTTGCGACGGCTTGCATCCGCACGTGGGGCATCTTGACGTTGCCGGGGTGCGGGACTCTACAAGCCTTCCAATCCGCGCCTGGGGCAGCCCCGAGCCGTTTTACCCAAACGCGGGCGACTGCCCAAAGCAAGACTTGTCCGCCCTTTCCGCGCAGGGCGTGACCGGCATTTTTACCAACGCGCCGGAAGAGTATTGCGAAAAGCCTTGACAAAAAAAGTATAAAGAGTTATAAAGGAAATGAAAAAGTATAAAGAGTTATAAAAAGAAATAGAAAGTATAAAGAGTTATAAAGAGTTGTAGATGAAGAATCCTTTTACCACGACATTCAGCAAAAATCCAGAAAACTCATATGTTTACACAGAGCAAACAAGTGAAATTTTGGATAATTTTAACTATGAAAATCCAACGGAGTCTGTTTACAAAATTACGGGCGCGCGAGGTTCCGGCAAAACAGTGATTCTTGCAAAAATAGAAGACGAGCTTAGAAGCGCGCAAAACATCAAAAAGGGCTGGCTTGTCTTTGACGTTAATCCTTCCCGCGACATGTTTTCGCAGATCGCCGCCATGCTTGCAAAAGAAGGCTTTTCAAAAGGCAAATCCAAGACAAAAAGCCTGAGCATTTCCGCAAGCGTGTTGGGAACTGGCGGCGGCGTGAGCGTTTCTAGCGGCAATGACTTTTTTGACCTTGGCGTTGAAATAGACGACATGCTTAAAACCCTTCAAAAAAAAGGCAAAAAGCTTTTTGTTGGCGTTGACGAAGTTTCAAAGTCTTCCGAGATGGTTCAGTTTGCCTCCGAATACGGAAAGTGGCTTAGGGCGGGCTATCCGGTCTACCTTGTTTGCACAGGCCTTTACGAAAACATTATAGAATTAAGCAACGTGAAGAACCTTACTTTTTTTAGAAGGGCCGCCACTGTAAAGACAGAGCCGCTTAACGCTATTAGAATGGCGGAGCTATACAAAAAGCTTTTAAACATCGACATTGAGACTTAAAGGCGGAACTGTTCGCTTATTCCTATGAAAAAATATGGGAAGAGTTTACGGAAGAGGACAGGTTTTTGGTGCGGCTTTTGACAAAAAAAGCAGAGTTCAAGCGCGAAGAGGTTCTAAAATTGATGGGCGCCAAAAAGGGAAATTATTCCATGTACAGGGACCGGCTTTTGAAGCGTGGAATAATAGAAACGCGGCAGGCATAAGTGTCGTTCGCGCTGCCGTATTTTGCGGATTATGTCAAAGAGTATTGCATGTAGGGGGGGGGATGACTGTTGAAACAGAAACAATAAAACGAATTTATGAAAGATTTGGAGATGATGAGTCAAGGTATATCTTTCAAAACAGATTGATGTACAGTCTTACCGGTGATATATCTTATGTTTTTAATATTGTAAAAACTACGGAAGAAGGTCGAATTGTAGACGCTTTTTTTTCCTCACAAAAACGAATGTTGATTTTTGGAGCAGGATGGTGGGGGAAAAACATTGCCAAAACTTTTTCCAATGTCCGCTTTGACGCTTTTGTTGACAATGACCCTAATAAAAAGGAATGCGAAGGGCTTCCCGTGATTTCGTTTGGCGAATGTTTGGAAAACTATAAAGACGCTTTGATTGTAATTTCTTCCCGCCTGCATTATAAAGAAATCCATGCCCAACTAGACAAAAGCAGAATAGAGGAAGAAAGAATTTTGGATTTTGGCGCTTTTGAAGACCGTTTGACGGGGCGCTCATATTTTGATTTGCCTGCTCTTGAAAAAGCTCGTTGTCCGCGCGAGTTTTTTATCGACGCTGGAGCGTTTGATGGCGCGACAACGCTTGCGTTTAAAAATTGGGCAAAAGATTCCTATGAAGGCGTTTATGTCTTTGAGCCTGATGCTGAAAATATTGCCAAGCTGAATAAGAATTTAAATTCTTTACTTGTGACAGGGGGGGGCGGCTGTTTACTGCCGGTTTGTGGAACAAGTCCGCGACGCTTCGTTTTACACAAGGCGACGGAGCGCTTTCAAAAGTGTCGGAGGCGGGAGGCTTGAACGTTGCGCGCAGAGAAAACACAAGCACGCATGAAATTGAAATCCCTGTTTGCGCTTTGGATGAAATTTGCGTGGACAATGATGTTTCGTTTATAAAAATGGACATCGAAGGTTCTGAAAAAAACGCTTTAATCGGCGCGGAAAATACTATAAGGCGTTGCAAGCCAAAGCTTGCGATAAGCATATACCATAAGAACGAGGATATTTGGGAATTGCCGGAAATGATTTTGCAAATGAACGAGAATTATAGACTCTATCTTAGGCACTACTCTCTGGCCGGCGAAGATACTGTTTTATACGCGATTCCATAGCTAATTTATGAACGACGCTATATATAAGTCTGCGCTAAAAAGCGCTTGTGATTATTTGTTTTCTTCTCTTGATTTTAGCGCGTTGCGCGGTTCTCGCGTGTTGATTGCGGGCGCGTCCGGTATGATAGGGCGGGTTCTTGTTGACGTTTTTATGGAGTTGAACAATGCGAGCTCGCTTAATCTTTTTGTTTGCGCCTGCGGACGGAGCGAAGGAAATTTAAAGGCAGCGTTCGGAGAGCGTTTGGACGACCAAAATTTTTCTACTCTTGTCCATGACGTGAACAAGCCGCTTGCAGATTGCGGACGCTTTGACTATATAATCCATGCGGCCAGCAACACGCATCCGGTTCAATACAGTTCCGACCCGATTGGAACTATAACCGCCAATGTCTTGGGCACGATGAACCTTCTTGATTATGCCGCCGCTCGTGGAGCAAAGCGCTTTGTCTTTTTGTCGTCAGTTGAAATTTACGGCGAGGCGCGGGAAGGACAAGAATCATTTAAAGAAAGCGACTTGGGATGGATTGACTGCAACACTGTCCGCGCCGGCTATCCGGAAGGAAAGCGGGTGGGGGAAGCTCTTTGCCAAGCGTACGGGCAAAAGTTCGGCATTGACTTTGTTATTCCCCGTGTTTGCCGCGTTTACGGCCCCACGATGAAAAGCGACGACAGCAAGGCGCTTTCGCAATTCATCAAAAAAGCGGCGGCGGACCAAGACATTGTTTTAAAAAGCGACGGCTCGCAGTTTTATTCATACATAGACGTTTTTGACGCGGCAACCGCCATTCTGACTATTCTTTTAAAAGGAAGGCGCGGCGAGGCCTATAACGTTTCTTCAAAAAAATCCGACATAACGTTAAAAGCTCTTTCGCAAAAGCTTGCCTCTTTTGTCGGAACTAAAGTTGTCTTTGAGCTTCCCTCCGAAGCGGAGCGAAAAGGCTTTAGCAAAGCCACCCGCGCAGTTTTGGACAACTCAAGGCTTCTTGAACTTGGTTGGAAAGAGCTGTATGATATAGACCAAGGCTTGAAGCTTACGCTGGACGCGATGAGAGAAAAACCTTGAATAAAACGATTGAGTAGGATATAATATAGCGATGATTAGCAAATTTTCATGCAAAAATTTTCGAAATGTTAATGTTGACGATTTGGCGCTGTCAAGGATAAATATTTTCATTGGTCCAAACAATTCTGGAAAGACAAATTTGATAAAAGCCATTGCTTTTTATTCTAATATGCTTAAATACGCCGCGGATGGAAATGAAGGCTCAGATTTTATGAATGCGATGTCAAGGAATGGCTGGCAACATTCAAAAAACTGTTATGCCGAACAGAGCGATTCTGTAAGTTTTGAATGGCATCTTGATTATAATTCGCAGCCCGTCGTATATAAATTTGCATATTCGGTTGGCGAAAAAAGAGAGGATTACCATATAAATCTTGAAGAGTTAAGCGCTGAACCAGACACTCAAAAGAGGTATGCGGAAAAATTTAATTATTTTACGGCTCATGGAAAGAAAATTGGCCAAGGCACTTTTTCTACCGCTACTAAAAAAGGAATGGAGAATAAAAGAATTCCTGTGAAACTGAACGGCGCGGAAACTGTAATAAGTCAGTTTGACCGCTTGCTTTTGGATGAACAGGCTCTTTATAATGCAAAGACATTTAGGAACGATATTAATTCGTTAATAAAAGGCATAGAGACGGCGTTTAAGTCATTTTATTCGTATTCTTCTGCTGAATTTGACGTAAAAGAAATTCGCAGAAGAGTTGATTCCAAAGGTTTTGATCGATTTTTGCGGAGAGATGGACGGAACTTCGCCAACTTGTTTTATAAATGCAAAAATGAAAGCTTGTTGTGGAAAAAGAAGTATGTCGATATGATGCGGCTATTCTATCGAAGCATTGTTGATATTGATGTCATAGACCAAAGGGATTCTATCTCGCTTGCCATATTGGAAGAGGACAAGGAAACTGATCTTGCTGACGTTTCGGAAGGGACTTTGAAGGCGTTGCTATGGGGAATTCTTTTTTGTCCAACTAAAGATTATCAATATGAGCTTTTGGCTTTGGACGAACCTGAAACAAATCTTCATCCTGCATGGCAGCGCGTTATGGGTGATGTGATTATGGAATCTAAATCATATCGCCAATGTATAATCAGCACTCATTCTCCTGATTTTCTTGACAGCTTCACGGAGCTTTTTAAGAAGGGCGAAGATGTTTCTGTTTACGCGTTCGATTTAAATGGAAATGTTCGCCCCGTTTATTACAAAGACATTGCCGAAGAGATGGGGGATTGGCTGTTAGGGGATTTGTATAGAACGCAAGATCCCGCGCTTGGTGGGTGGCCTTGGTGAAAAACGATAAAATTGCGTGTTTTTTTACAGGCGGTTATACAGAAGCTTGCGGTTATATGCAGGTATTCCTTAGCCGCATAAACGACTCTTTTTTTTATGAGCAGTGCATGCCCAATAGCGTTAGGAAGAAAAAAGGCACGCCCAAAAAATTGGAAGACTGTTACAATGGCGTTACCGGCCATGCGCTCATATCTAAAGTATATGAGTTTCTAAAAAAATCATTCATAATGGATAGATTCAACAAAGGTGCATACAAGGGCATTTTGATTGAAGACGACCTTGACGGGCGGTTTGATTATTTAAATGAAGAGCAAATTGAATCTTATGAGAATGATATAAGAAAGAATATTGCTGATATACTTGGCAAAACATATCCAGTGTTCTTTGTATATGCGTCTCCCGAAGCGGAAAGTTGGTTTTTGTCAGATTGGAATAACGGTTTTGGGCATCTTTTTTCTCAATCTGTATATTTTGACGAATATTCCGCCAGCGAGCGCAAGAAGTTTTCTTTAAATGTAAAGAAAAATATTGAATATGGTCTATTGAAAAAAAATACCGTTTGCGTTGAGTCGTATGCGCATGCTGATGACGGCAGTTATAGAAAACTCAGCGATGATATATTTTCTCTGATTGAAAAGCAGAACATAAAAAATCATGTGGCTTTTTCTTATTCCAAAAGTCTGCATGGCTCTCAAATGTTAAAACAAATAGAACCGGATAAAGTCCGGAAAAAATGCAACATTTATTTTAACCGTAGTTATCTTGCGCTTAAAAATGCAAATGTGTGAGGATGCGGGTTATAAGTTTTAGCTCATTATGAAAGAACATCATTACATAACTTATCGAAAACTCAAAGCCTTTTGCAACTCGCTGGCCTTTTATATTTGCCGCGTGTTCCCGATAAAGAAAAATCTTGTGAGCGTTTGTACGTTTGAGGGAAAAGGCGGCTTTGGCTGCAATCCAAAGTATGTCGTTCAAAAATTGCATGAGAGGAATCCCAATTTAGAATTTGTTTGGTTTGTGAACGACATGGCAAAGGAATTCCCCAATTACGTCAAAAAAGTTCCGAACACTTTGTGGAGCCGCGCCTATTGGCTGTCACGATCAAAGGTGTGGATTGACAATTATAGGAAGCCTTATGGAACTGTAAAACGTAAAAATCAATTCTATGTAAATACTTGGCATGGGGAGTATGGTTTTAAGGCATTAGGGTTGTGGCGAGGCGCTGCATTTTCAGAAATGGCGCGGCTTGTAAGCGAGAACGATTCGAAGATGATAGATTTGGTTCCAATTGAGTCTAGGTGGGGCAAGAATATGTATCCGCGCGGCCTTTTGTATGACGGCGAGTTTCTTATGAGTGGTTCTCCAAGGTGCGACGCTCTTTTTGGGAATGTTGAAGCCCAAAGAAAGCGATTCCGCGAAAGGCATAGTATTCCAGAAGATTCAAAAATTATTATGTTCGCGCCTACCTACCGTGAAACTGCAAAAAATGGAAAGCGTTCGGTCTTGTCTGAAATATGGTCTGTTGATTTTAATCGATTGTTGAAAAGTCTTTCGCAAAAATTTGGCGGAAATTGGTTTTTGTGTGCGCGGCTGCATCCGCAATTAGCCGCTCTTGCCAAAAGCGAGTTTGATTTAGGCGTTAATGTTATTGATGCAAGCATGGATGACGATATGTACGAAGATTTGGCGGCGATGGACGCGTTCTTGACAGATTATTCAAGCGCCGCTTTTGACGCAAGTTTGTTGCGCATTCCTGTTTTTATCTATGTTGACGACCTTTATGCATATAAAGAGTCTCGCGGTGATTTACAATGGGAAATGTCATCTGATAATAAAAGGTGTGTAAAAGTCAATAATTCTATTGTGCCGGAAATTAAAGCAATTTTACCTTATTCTATTTCAGAGAATAATGATGAGCTTGAAGAGCAAATCATAAGCTTTGACTCAGATGTTTATTTGTCAAATATAATGAAGTTTGAAAATGATATTGGTTTGCTTTTTGACGGAAAGGCAAGCGAGCGGGTGGCGGAAACGATTGAGAAATTTGTAGTAGAACGGTAGAACGCAATGGGAACATATCTGAATCCCACGATTTTGTTAAACATGCGCCAAAAAGTGTGAAATTTTGAGGTAAAAATGCGCTAAAAAATGTAAAATTTGACTTGATTTTTACATTTTTTCATATATAATTGTCTTATGAAGCGAAAAATAGTTGGAAAGCTCCTTGAATGGAAGCAGTCCGCGGAGCGCAAGCCTCTTGTTTTGCAAGGCGCTAGGCAAATAGGAAAAACTTACATTGTTTCCTATTTTGCGGGAATTGCCTATGCAAATTCCGTATATTGCAATTTTGAAAAAGAAAAAAATCTATCGTCTTTGTTCAAAAACCTTTCGCCTAAGTCAATTGTTTTGAGCCTGGCGGCATTAAAGCGCCAGCAAATTCTTCCGCAAGAGACTCTGATTATTTTTGACGAAATTCAGTATTGCCCGGAAGCGCTTACGTCTCTTAAATATTTTTGCGAGGAAGCCAATGAGTATCATGTCATCGCGCTTGGCTCTTTGCTTGGCGTTTCTGTAAACCGCGGTGAAAACAGCTTTCCTGTCGGCAAAGTTCAATTCATGGACATGTACCCCATGGATTTTGAAGAATACTTGATGGCAAAGGAAGAGGATCTTTTGCTTGAAAAAATCAAGGCATGCTTTAGAGGTGATTTGCCTTTGGAAGAAGCTTTGCATGAAAAATCTTTGGGGCTTTACAGAGAGTATCTTTTTATAGGCGGGCTCCCGGCTGTTGTCGCTGATTATGCAAGGAACGGTAATTCTCAGCTTGCTTCCGTTCTGCAATCGGAAATTTTAGAAGCGTATCTTGACGACATGAGCAAGTACAATAAAAAAAGCGATATTTCAAAGACCCGTCTTGTGTACAGAAATATCAGCGCGCAGCTTTCCAAGGAAAATAGAAAGTTCCAATATAAATGCATAAAATCTGGCGGACGCGCGGCTGACTTTGAAGACGCCATTGAATGGATATGCCTTGCGGGAATTGCAAAACGTGTGTTTCGGCTGGAGAGGGTAAAGCTTCCTTTGCAAGCCAACAGTTCCGCCACTGACTTTAAATTTTACATAAGCGACACTGGGCTTTGCTGCCGCATGCAGGATTTGCTTATTGGCGACATTTTGTATGAAAACGCTTTGCTGAACGACTTTAAGGGCGGGCTTACTGAAAACTATGTCTGCTCGCAATTGACGGCCAATGGCTTGAAACTTTTCTATTGGACCAGCGGCAACCAGGCGGAAGTGGATTTTGTCGCGCGCATAGGCCAGGACATTATTCCGATAGAAGTAAAGGCCTCCGCTCATACGCAGTCAAAAAGCCTTTCTGTTTATTCGGCGGCTTACAAGCCTGCGTATTGCATTCGCATTTCCGCAAAGAATTTTGGATTTGAAAACGGAATAAAGTCCGTGCCCTTGTACGCGGCTTTTTGCGTTGACGGAAAGTGATAGGTGTAGATATATATGGAATTAAAAAGCAAGTTTGACTACGAAGTGGAAGCCTTTGAAAAAGCTTTTGCAGACAAGAAGGACAAACGAATCGCTTTGTACGGAACAGGCCGCATGACTGCAACTTTGTTGGAGCGTCTAAAAGGCTTTGACATCGTGGGCGTTCTTGACAAAAGCGTTGATTTGGTTGGTTCTTATGTGTTTGGCAAAGAGGTCCTTGACCAAAAAAAAGCGGAGACTGTCGCCGACATTATAGTGATTAACACTTCTGGAGCCTATTGGGAGACAATTTATCAAAGAATAGCGGATTATAAAATACCAATATATTATCGCAATGGGGAATTGGCCTGCAAAAAGGCTATGGATTTTGAAAGCAACGAATATTGGCAAAAAAATGCGGATGATTTGAGGGCAAAAATTTCAGAATCCGACGTGGTTTCTTTTGACGTGTTTGATACCCTGGTTGTTAGAAGGGTGTCTGACAATATGGATGTTTTTCGCATTGTTGAAGGCAAGCTGTGTTCAAAATATGGCGATTTGAATTACGCGCAAATCAGAAAGCAATCGGCAAGCGTAAAAGCGAATCCCACACTGGACGAAATTTATGACGCGATAAAAGATTTGTCTGGTTGGTCTGATGAATTCATAAACTGCGCTAAGCAAGAGGAAATAGACACAGAGAAGGCTCTGATAACGGCTCGAACGGTTGTCGCTGATTTGTATCGCGAAGCAACGAAAAGCAAAGATGTGTATCTTGTGAGCGATATGTATTTTCCAAAAGAAATTATTTATGATTTTCTTACAACCGTTGGCGTGCCCGCTGACATTAACCATATCATTGTTTCCTGCGATTATAAAAAAAACAAGCAAGACGGCTCGCTGTGGGAATTTTATTCCAAAGAGATTATGAAGGGAAGAAAGGCTCTGCATATTGGCGATGATGTCAATGGCGATGTTGTTATGCCCGCTCGTTTTGGAATAAAGACATATGAGGTATGGAGCGAGGCAAAGTTGGCGGAAAATTCGTATTTGCGCGGCATAACTGCGTTTGCGAATTCGCCTTTTGAATCTATTTTGTGTTCGACTTTGACAAATAAAATATGCAACGATTCATTTTGCTTTCATAAGAGCAAGGGGAAAATTGTTTTTTCAAATGAAAGGGAAGCGGGGTATGTCTTGCTTGGGGCTATTGGCTATGTTTTTTGCGCTTGGCTTTTGGAACAAGCGGTTAAAGACAATGTTGCCCAACTCCTTTTTTTGGCAAGAGATGGCTATTTATTAAAGAAACTGTTTTCCGCTTATTGCGACCTGGTTGGCGCAAAGAATGCGCCGGAACTTGTTTACTTGGAAACGTCAAGGAGGGCTGTTTTAACTGCCTCCATTCGGACAAAGGACGATATTGCGGAAGTGGCTGATTTTCCGTATAATGGCACAAGAAAAGATTTCTTTTATGACAGGTTTGGAATAGAAGTGTCCGACGCAGAAAAAGAGCCGCTTTTTTATGCGGACGAGATATTAAAAGAGGCGGAGCGCGAAAGAAAAAATTACTTGCGATATCTTGAAACGCTAAATATTAAAGACGATTGCGCTGTGATAGACACTATGCTGTATGGAACTGTCCAGTATTATCTTGGAAAAGTTTTGCGGCGAAATTTTTTAGGGTATTATCTATGCGTCCGTCTTGATTCTGCCAACAGATATCTTGTGTCAAATAAAATGAAAGGCTGTTTTTGCGGCGAACATGGCGAGCAGTCTAATATTTGCAAAAACAATGTTTTTTCTGATTCGTTTTTTACGGCTCCGAACGGCATGATGGAATGTGTTTGCGATGACGGAACGATAAAGTACAAACTCAATGGAAAGAGTCAGGAAAACTTTGCCGTCAGAGAGAATATGCTTGACGGAATAATTGATTTTATGAAGGATGTTGAAGCGGTAAGAAAAGCTTCCGGCGTTTCATATACGGATTCTTCGGGGTGGGCTGACAAGGCTTTTGGAATATTGATGAAGGGCGCGTTTGAGCCTACAGCAAAGATGAAAAAAGCTTTTTATTACGACAATGGTATTGCTGGCAGGATGGAATCGGCCATATTTGAATAAAGCGCGAGGGGTTGCGAATTGAACCATTTTTCAGACGATTGGAAAAACTTAAAGCATATTGTTCTCTATGGCTATGGGAATGTCGGAAAAAGCTGCTTTAGCAAGATAAAGTCTGACTTTTCCGTAGATTTTATAATGGACAAGAATACGGACAAATTAAAAAATTGCATAGCCGATGTTCCCGCGCTTTCGCCAAAAGATGGCTTGGCGGCTCTTGACGGCCAGAAAATCATTGTAATGACAGGCGGGAGAGTTTTTCAAGAAATATCCGATTTTTTAAAGACCGAAGGACTTGAGGAATTTAAGGACTATTGCGGCATTGAATCTTTTATAACACATTGGTATTGGGAAGTGAAAGGCTTGAACTGCGTTATGGAATTGCATAGCGCCTTGACAATGGACTGCACGTTAAAATGCAAGAACTGCAATATGTTCGTTCCGTTTTATGAAAAAAGCGTGTCGTATGACATAAGCCAACTTAAAGAAGAAGTTGACGCGCTTTTTAAATATGTTGATTATGTTTTTTGCTACACCTTGCTTGGCGGTGAGCCTTTTTTGCACAAGCAGATTGGGGAGTTTGTTCAATATCTTGCGGAGCCATATAGAAATAAGATTGGAACGATAAAAATAATAACAAACGGCACTTTGATTCCAAAGCAGGAAACGTTAGACACTCTTCGAAAGTTTAATGTTTGGGTCAGCGTAAGCGATTACACAGAGTGTGTTCCGTATCAAAAACGATTGGAAGATTTGAAGAATGTTTTTGAAAATAACGGCATCGATTATACAATTGCGCGACAAAGCAACTGGCTGGCTTTTGGTTTTCCAACTGAGCCGGCTTGCATAGACAAAGAAAAATGCGCGGCTCATATGAAGAGTTGTTCTCCAATTTTTCACGGCTACAACGACAAAAAAATTTTTTATTGCCATGTGGCTTGGAGCGCCGAAAAAATCGGGAAGTATGTTTTGCAAGGAAAAGACTTTGTTGACTTGGAAAAACTGTCAGTTTCTGAGAGACATATGATTGCCGAACATTGTTTGGGTGAAATAAAGGATGGGTATATCAGCTTTTGCCGTATGTGTGGCGGTTGTGGCAGAGATAATACAAATTGTGTCGTTTGTGCTCTGCAGATGTAAAGGGGTGCAATATTTTAATCTTTATTGATGATTTTTCAAAAAAATAGATGTGTAAGAAAAATTTATAACAATCTTTTTTTAATCACTATACTGATTTTATATTGAATCTTGATATTTAATGCAGCATTAGGATGTTGTTTTGGGGGAAACATTTTAAGAAAACTATGAGCATTAATAATGTTACTGATTTGCTTTCTGCAATGAGTAAGAACAAAATATATGTTTTTGGAACTGGTTTTGTTTGCAAGAAGTTTTTATCTGCTCTCAAAACTGTAGGGTATGAGAGGTATGTGAAAGGTTTTATTGTAACATTTTTACGTTCTGTTAATATAATGGATGGAATTCCTGTTAGATTAATAAATGATGATGCGTTAGATAGAAGCAGACTTGTTTGTATAGCTGTACATGAATCCTTAAAAAATGAAATTGTTCAGGAATTAGAAAAATATGGTTTTTCTAATTATGTTTGGATATATCCTTTATTATTTGATTTGGCATTTGGAAAACCGATTGCTGTAAAAAAAGAAGTTCCGTTAAAAGAAATTTACTTGGCTATGCGAGAGTATTATCATGTCTTTGTACGATATTTAATGATTGAGCAGTATTATGGCAGGAACACATATGGTCAGAATATATATATAAAAGCTTTTAATCTGATTAATTCTCATAAAACAGCTGAAATAAGACTTGGACAGTTCTTAGAGGTAATAAAAAATTTTGAACTAAAAGGATATAATAAGAATTGTCCATCTGGTATGTTAGAAAATTTTGAAATTTTTGATGGATCACATCGTTTTGCATTGAATATATATCATAAGAATGATACTTTGTCTTGTAATGTATATAAAGGTATTAAGAATGTATTGGAATGGCTTGGAAAAGAGGTGCTTCTTACAGAAGATGTTCTTCCTGATTTGTTTTCATGTGATGAAATTGCCTTGCTAAAGGATGTGCGACTTCGTTTAGACAGGCAGTTTGAGATATAAAAAGGTGAGGAAGAAATGTTGGCGGTAAAAAGAGTTGGGCCACAGCAATTCAAGCAAATAATATGCAATAAAACGGTATTCGTATTTGGAGCGGGCAGGGCGCTTGAATCTTGTATGGACTTGTATTTTTCCGATAAAAAAATTGAGATGATTGCGGACAACAACAAGTCTGTTTGGAACACTTTTGTTAAGAACGGAGATGATTATGTTTTGGTTTCTGGAGCAGACGACTTGACTTGCCGCGTAAAGAGTTTTGGCGTCCAGAATTGCCTCTTGTTTATTACATCTCCTTTCTATGCTGCAGAAATCGTAGACCAGCTTGACAAAATACTTGAACTTGATGGGCTTGAAACATATCTTGCCGTTCTTGTTCGTTGCGAAAAAGAACCTGCTAAGTCATTTGATTTTACAAAAGGGATCTCAAAAATCCCTAAGAAAATTCACTATATGTGGGTTGGCGGAAAACCTTTGCCTGATGAGTATAAGAAAAATATCGACACTTGGCGAAAATTCAATCCAGATTATGAAATTATATGCTGGGATGAATCAAATCTTAATCTTGATGAGTGTGATTATTTAAAAGAGGCGTTTGCGACAAAGGCATGGGGCTTTGTTCCAAATTATGCCCGCTTGAGCATAGTTTGGAATTACGGCGGCATTTATCTTGATACAGATGTAGAAGTAAAAAAGAGTTTTGACTGCCTCCTTAACGACGACGCTTTTTTTAATATGGGCTGCGCTGATCGCGTGAACAACGGCTGCGGTTTTGGCGCAATTCCAAAACTTCCTTTGCTAAAAGAGTTGAAAGCCGCTTTTGAGAGTTCACATTTTTTGATTGATGGAAAACCTGGCAAAAGGCCGTGTCATTCTTTTTTGCATCCAGTCTTAAAGAAATATGGTTTTGAGATAAAAAATGAGTATCAGAATATTGGTGCCGTGGCTTTGTATCCTGCGGAAGTGATGTCGCCCTATGTTTTAGGCGGGCTTGGCAATTTTTTTTCTGATAAAACGCTTTCTGTTCATAAGGAAGCCGGTACATGGAAAAATGAGCGGGAGAAGGCCGGAATGGAGAAGTTAAAGGTTTTAGTGAAAAATCGGCTACGATAAAAGGGATTGAATATTTTTGAAATTTTATGTTTAATTAGCAGAAATGGAAATTAAAAAAATATTTACTGCAGATTTTTTTAGAGCTGTACAGAATCGTCCGCTTTATCTTTTTGGGGCTGGCAAGGTGGCGCAGATTGCCTATAATCTTTGCAAAGAAAGTGATGTTGCTGTAAAAGGTTTTTGTGTTTCAGATGTTCAGAACAATAAGGCTGTTTACAATGGACTTCCTGTAATTTCAGCGCGCGAACTTGCTTCAAAAGAAAAAAATGCTGTCATTGTAATTGCTGTTCTTGAGCGTGGTGAAAAGAGAATAGCAAACTTCCTTAGGAATCTGGGGTTTTGTGAAATAATTACGCTTCCTGAAGATATTTTAACTTATGATCCATGGAATGCTGAGCGATATCGTTCTCCAATAATTGAAGTGACTTCAAAAATTGGTTGCGCGGTCAACTGTCGTTTTTGTCCTCAAAGCAATCTGTTGAAGGCTTATTTTAAGGGCAACAAGAACCGTAAGTCTGAAATGACTTTTGAAGAATATAAGAACTTTCTTGAAAAACTTCCAAAAGAGACAATCGTTGATTTTTCAGGCTTTGTAGAACCATTTTTTAACAAAGACAGCTTGAAGATGATGGAATATACTGTTGAATCCGGGCATTCTGCTACGCTGTTCACGACTTTTGAAGGTCTTTCTCTGGAAGAATTTGTCCGTTTGGTAAAAATTCCATTTCGATATTTATGCATACATACAGCTGATGCAGATGGCTTTGCCAATATACCAATTACGGAAGAATACCTTGCAATTTTAGCAAAAGCCATTGAGGCCAAGAAGCCTGACGGTTCTCCATTTATAGATAATGCCAACTGTCAGTCAACGCCCCATCCAGAAGTGTTAAAATTGACAGAGGGCAAACTCAAGGTTTATTGCGAGATGAGCGATCGGGCAGGAAATTTAGATAAAAATGCCGGCAATCTCACGCATGTTCATAAACATGGAAAAATTCGCTGTTCGCGTGCCGCCGCTATGAACCATTTTGTGCTTTTGCCTGATGGTTCTCTTGCCTTGTGCTGCAACGATTTTGGTTTGAAACATATTGTTGGTAATTTGAATGAGTCTTCGTATGAACAAATTGTGCGCGGTGAAGAGATGAAGCGTGTTTGGCTGGCGATGACGACGGATGGGGATGACGATTTTATTTGCAGAAAGTGCTATTATGCGGTGGAGAAGCGGGCATGAGGTATGTTATTTGGGGGACAGGGAAAAAAGGGGGCCGCCTTTTTGAATTGCTCAAGAGTGAAAGAGTGCTTGCCTTTATAGATGGCGATGTTTCAAAGCAGGGGCAATATTTCGAAAAAAAAGATATCCTGTCCTATGAATCTTATAAAAAACTTTACAACGGCGTTCCTATAATAATTTCGATGGTTGACTATATTGATGTGGAGAAAAAAATTCTCTCTGACAATGATTTTTTGCCGTATTTTGTTCTCTCGCAACAACCAGCAGAGTGCTCATTTTTGTATATACAAAATATATATGATGAATTGCCATTCAAATTTGATGAAAATCTCCCATGTATTTTTTACGGGGTTAATCTTGTGGCGGCAGAACTGTTCAGTCGTATTGCGGAAAAAATTAGGGTGTATATTGTTCCTGCGAAAAACTATGGCAATCGTCAGCGTGAAGCTTTAAAAAAAATGTTTCCAGAAAACTATTGTGAAGAAATTCCTCAAATAAATAACGAGCATAATCTTTTTCTATCTGAACCGCTGGAAAGTTTTAAGAGTCTCTATTGCAAAGTTTACAATCTTTTTGATTTTTCAAGTCAGATAGCGAGTTATCGTAATCCACATATAGCTTCTCTTAAAGATAAATATTCCAAAAAGCGATGTTTTATTGTTGCTACCGGTCCTAGCTTAAAAATGGAAGATTTAGACACGCTTCAAAAAAATGGTGAGTTTTGCATAAGTATGAATCGAATCTATGAGGCGTTTTCATATACAAAATGGAGACCAGACCTTTATCTATCTGTTGATTTGCTCCTTATTGAACAGTTTTATAATTTTATAAAAAATCTTGACATTCCGTTAAAATTTATAAGTGATTTGTATAAGCAAAATAACATGGAGGTTTTGCAATTTCATGCAGTCAGTGTAAATCGTTTTGACAAAAATATTCCCTTCTCTGAGGATGTGTCTGTTTGTTGTTTTGATGCCGGTACAATCACCTATATATGCCTTCAGTTTGCCGCCTATATGGGGTTTTCAGAAATTTATCTTCTTGGAGTTGATTTTTCTTTTGGTGCTTCTGGTCAACCAGGGAATCACTTTTATAAATTAGAAGCAAAAAAAAACAATTCTTTTTATCCAGATTTTTGTCTTAACGCCTACCAAGCTGCGAAAAAATATGCCGATGCCCATGGCATAAAAATATACAATGCCACTCGCGGCGGAAAGCTGGAGGTTTTTCCCCGCGTGGATTTCGACAGTTTGTTCCCGCATGAATAAGAGGTTTTGATATGAAAGTAGTAGGCGTAATTCCAGCGCGATACGGTTCGACGCGTTTGCCGGGCAAGCCCTTGGCAGATATTTGCGGAAAGCCTATGATTTGGTGGGTTTATAGCCGCGTTCAAGAGATAAGTGAATTTTCTGAACTTTTGGTGGCCACTGACGACGAGCGTATTTTGTCGGCGTGCAAAAAGTACGGTATTGATGCCGTTATGACGCGGAACGACCATCCTACAGGCGCCAACCGTTTGCAGGAAGTCTCGGAGTCCGTCAGCGCTGATTTTTATATTCAAATAAATGGCGACGAGCCTTTGATAGACTGTTGCGCTGTAAAGGTGGCAATTCCAAATGAAATTCCTGATGGTGTGGAGTTTGGAACAAACATAATAACGAAAATTACGCAACCTTCCCATGTCCTTGACCCTTCCAACATAAAAGTCGTTTTTGACAACGAAATGAACGCCCTTTATATGTCGCGAACTCCTATACCGTATCCCTTTAAGTCAATTGACTATCAATATTATAAGCATGTTGGAATTTTGGGCTACAACAAAAAAATGCTTGATTTTTACAAAAGCTCTAAGCCGGGACGCTTTGAAAGGATTGAAGGAATTGACACTTTGCGTTTTCTTGATTATGGTAAACAATTGAAGTTTATAGAAGTCCAAGAGTATAATTCCTTGTCTGTTGATACAATGAGTGACTTGGAGTATGTGCGGGCGCGCGTCGCAGGTAACTTAAAATGACAAACGATTTAATGGTTCTAGATTGCACGCTTAGAGACGGCGGTTACGTCAATGATTGGAATTGGGGCTTTAACAGGGCTCGGGCAATTGTTGGATTGCTTTCCGACGCAAATGTAGATGTCGTTGAAGTCGGCTTTTTGAGGAGCGGCGACGACAGTCAAAATGGACGGACTGTTTGCGAAACCATAGAGGAGTTGAATTCTTTTTTGCCACAATCGGATTCAAAAAAGAAAACAGTGTATTCCGCGATGGCGATGCAATCCAATTATGATGTTTCAAATCTGACTCCATACAGCGGAAGCGGCATTGAATTGATAAGAGTCACTTTTCACGAGTATGACATAAAAGAGGGTCTTGAATTTGCCGCTAAAATCAAGAGTTTGGGGTATAAAGTCAGCGTTAATCCTATAAATGTCATGGGCTATGGCGACGCTGACTTGCTTGGCATAATCCGTCAGGTCAATGAGATGATGCCTTGGCAGTTTAGCATCGTCGATACTTTTGGCAGCATGAAACGCCGAGATTTGGACAGGATAGCGACCCTTGCGGACAATAACTTGGATAAAAGCATACGGCTGGGGCTTCATTTGCATGAAAATATGTCCTTGAGTTCCTCTCTTGCGCAGCGTTTTGCGGACATGCGCCTTGATCGCGGCGTGACAATAGACGGAAGCCTTATGGGAATGGGGCGCGCTCCAGGGAACCTTCCTGTGGAATTGATATGCGATTATCTTAACGATTATTCTGGCAAAAATTACGACTTGAATTGTCTTATGGACGCCATTCAGGATTATATAATGCCTTTGCATGGTCACAGCGAATGGGGCTACAATCCGGCATATTTCCTTTCCGCTCATTATAACCTTCATAGGAATTATGCGGAATTCTATTTGGATAAAGGCACGTTGACAAACAGGGATATAAATAATATTTTGTCAAGAATCGAGTCTGCAAAGAAAAATGTTTTTGACAAGGCTTATGCGGAATTCCTTTATGAAAATTATCAGAGCATGGAATTGAACGATTCACAGGCTCTTGCTGATTTGACAAAAATATTTGCCAATAAAGAAATCCTATTGCTGGCTCCCGGAATGTCTTTGAATTCGGAACGGAAACGGATAGACGATTTTATTTCTTCACGCAAACCTCTTGTAATTTCTGTGAATTTTACGCCGGCTGATTTTAAAGTCGATTACACATTCTGCAATAACAATAAGCGCTACGAATCTGTGGTTGACAAAAAATCTTCTGTGATTGCAACCTCAAATATTGTTGACGGCGATGTAAAGTATCGAATTAACTATAATGGGCTTTGCGGCACAGGCTCTCAGAATATCAACAGCTTGATAATGGTTTTGACGTTGTTAAAAAAATGCGGCTTGAAAATTGTTCATGTTGCGGGCGCTGACGGATATGCGAACGGGCAGACGAATTATTGCCGTCCGGACATGCGCGCGTATACAATTCATGGCAAAGATTATGACAAAGAGATGGCAACGACATTGAATTCATTGAATATGGACATAAAGTTCATCACAAAATCCGCTTATGAGGTGGCTTGACATGAAAAAGATTCCTTTTTTGTGGATTTTTGATGTTGACGGCACTATGACCGACGGCGGCGTTTATTATGACAACAACGGAAACGAGTTTAAAAAATTCAACACTCGAGACGCCGCCGCTTTTTTTGCGCTTAAGGAGGCTGGTTGCAAGACAATGGTTCTTACAGGACGAGAATGCGCCGCCACAAAAAGACGCATGCAAGAGTTGTGCATTGACTTTATTGTTCAAGGAATCAAGGACAAAAAAACGTTTGTTGACAGTTTCTTAAGCGAAAGAAACATAACCTATGGCGAAGTGGCTTGCGTTGGCGACGATTTGAATGACCTTGCTCTTATGAATGAATGCGGCTTTAAAGCTTGTCCTGCCGGCGCTTGCAAAGAAATCAAAGCGGTTGCTGATTATATAAGCCCTTTTGACGGCGGGCAATGCGCTGTGAGGGATATTGTTGAGGCTTTTTTGGTTGAAAGAAATATGTGGCGTGTAGGGAAATCGGTGGGAGTATGAATCGTATAGCTGTTTTTGGAACAGGTATTTATTGTAAAAAATTCATCCGACATATTTTAAAAAAAGATATTGTCGTTTGCTTTGTGGACAATGACGCAAGCAAGCATGGTGTTTCTTGGGAAGGCGTGCCTGTTATAGCGCCAAATGAACTTTTCAAAGTTGAGTTTGATTTTGTCGCCATCTTTGTGGCAAAAAAAAACGCAATAAGAATTAAGGATCAGCTTCTAGACCTTGGTGTTCCCCCAAAGAAAATTTTACTATATGACGAGTATATCTCGTCGCGGCTTGCCGGAGTGTGTGAGGTATATAATCCTTATGCGGTGGAATCAAAAAGGAAAGAATCTGTTGCCATGGTGTCTTTTTCAATAGTGAATTATGGCGGTGGAACTATGGCGGCTGTGAATTTGGTTCGCGCTGTAAGAGAAAGCGGCCGTAAGGTTTCGTTGATTGTTCCTTCCGCAGACTCAGCTATATTGGACGAGTTGTGTGGTTATGGTTTTGAGATAATTGTTTATCCCGCATTCTGCAATGTCACAAAGATCGAGCTCGGTTGGATTAAATCGCATTTTGATTATGCCATAGTCAACGGATTCCCTTTTGTTGATCTTGCTTATAAGATTTCAAGCGTTGTGCCTTGCTCGTTGTGGATTCATGAGCCGAACGACATTTATTATAAATTTTACGAGAGTACTTTTGCTCAATTCCCACAATACAAAGATGGGGCATGGCTTTCCAGAGTCAATGTTTTAGCGGTAAGTTCTATAGCAAAACGGGCTTTCCTCGAATATTTTCCAGGTCGAGAATGTTCTCTATTTCCATATGGCATTTCGGATGAAGGAACTGTGTATAAAAAAAGTTTCAATGAAAGTAAGGGGAACTGCAAAATAACATTTGCCATTATAGGACGTGTTGAACAATTGAAGGCGCAGGATATTTTTTTGAAAGCTTATCCGAATCATTGCGATTTTCTTATTATAGGAAAAGCTGGTAATGATGATTATGCAAAAAGTGTTTTGGAGCGCGCGGAGTCTTTGCCTTTTGTAGTGGTTATGGGCGCTTTGTCACGCGCGCAAATAGCTGAAGCGTATAAGAATGACATTGATGTTGTTGTTTGTCCAAGTTTTGAAGAGACAATGTCGTTGGTTATTACAGAAGGTATGATGAATTCAAAAATTTGCATTGTGTCCGACAACACTGGCATGGCGGAATATATAACCGACGGCAAAAACGGATTTGTTTGTAAAGCGGGCGATGAAAATTCATTGTATGAGAAAATGATTCATATAATTGAAAGCTATGATGAACTTGGCGACATGCGTTTGGCGGCAAGGAAAACTTATGAAGAGAATTTTACGTTTGATGTGTTTGGGAAAAGATTTAATGAAGTGATTGGGGGCCTCTAAAAAATGTTTTTGGTTGATGATGAGAATTATTCTAACGATTTATATATGTCTATAGGAATAAATTGCCGTCCGGCTAGTAACCTTAGAAGCTATTTTCTTAGATATATGAGTTGTTTTTTTTATTGACAAAATTGTATTTACACTTTATAATTACTTTTGGGCGGTGAGAAATGCCAAAAGGCAAATTGGTGGTAAAAGGCCGGTTTGAGTGGTTCAGCGAAAAAAGCGAGGCGAACAAAAAGCACGGATTCACTTTTGAAGAAATCCTTGACGCTTTTGACGACCCGTTTTTCTATGAAATCTACGACTCCGGACATTCAAAAGTGAACCAAGCTAGGTACAACGGCTTTGGGTATGCGAAAGGGCAGCTTCTTGTGGCGCAAATCGTCTACACTGAAGCGGAACGGACGCATATAATTTCGGCTCGTCCCGCAACGTCACGGGAAAGGAAACTGTATTATGAAAGAATTAAAGAAATTTATCGCTGAGCGGGAGGCTCACGCCGTTCCTGACAAAAAGATTGACACCTCGGACATTCCCGAATTGACGGCGGAAGACTTTGCCCGCGGACATTTCAAATACTGGAAGCCCGCTAAAAAGAGCATAACGATTCGGATTGACATCGACAATTTGGCTTGGCTCCAGAGCGTCGGAAAGAAAGATTACCAAACCCGCCTTAACGGAGCCTTGCGCTGGGCCAGAATGAATGATTGCCCCGTAGCCCAGCTTTAGGCGCTTCCAGTATTATTCGATGCAGGCAAAATGTATTATAAAGAATTATTTGTGGAAAACAAGAAGAAGAATGATTTTCTTAAGGGCATTCTTTTAGCGCTCTCTATTGCGTCGTTGATAATTGGCATCGTTGCTTCTTCTATTTTCT
This sequence comes from uncultured Spirochaetaceae bacterium, assembly GCA_902799965.1. Lineage (GTDB taxonomy): Bacteria > Spirochaetota > Spirochaetia > Treponematales > Treponemataceae > Treponema_D. Next base: position 463 of record CADCCO010000009.1, on the reverse strand, counting down.
TGATAGCCTTGTGTAAAAGTGGATATAAAATATCCATAAGTGAAGGCTTTTGTTTAGAGGTGACATCAAAGATTGGAACTGCTTTTGCGGGGATTGTTGGAACATTGGTATCTCTCTCGTCAATTTTTTTTGTTGTTTTAACGCTATATATACAGCGTAAAGAAATCATTGAGTCTCGTCTCATTCAAAAAAACGCTGTAGTGTTGGAAGCTTTTTACAAAGCTTTGGATTGCATTGATGTCTCAGTGTTGGAACTTGTTTTTAAAAACAATGCCCCTTGTTGATAAAATGATATATTTAAAGGAACTCTTGTCGCGTGAAAAGATGGAAAGTGTGAAAGCTATCTATGATAAAGCAAATTTAGATTCAAACAAACTGCAACTCCTTTCAAAAACAAATTTGTTGAACACAACAATAATTAACGCCTTGCAACTTGTGGACTCTTTGTCAGAAAGTCTGCAGG
>CADCCO010000008.1 GCA_902799965.1 uncultured Spirochaetaceae bacterium | reverse complement strand
CATTTGCTTTTGGGAACGAATATGTCCGCCTCGGAATGGGTCTGCAAGATTTTTGGAATCGCTCTTTTAAATGACAACGCTTGGTTCGTTCCTGTAATCGTAATAATGTACGCCGCCTTCAAGCTTGCGTTTAAAAACGAAAGCTCTAAAGCCCGCGCCTTTTTGTTTGTCTTTTTCGCGATCGCGCTGCAAGTTGGCTGGTTCTTGTTCAACAAGCACTTCACTTGGTGGTGGGGCGAGCCTGGCTGGTGGAAAAAGCCCGGCGCCTTGTGGCTGGCTCCTTGGTACAAGCGGCCTGTGGCCCTTTGGTTTGAGGGCGAATGGTGGGTCAACTCTACAATCGCCTTTTTCTTTGGAATGTTGGCCGCGCAAAACGAAAAAAAACTGTTTGACTTTTTTACCCGCGCTTGGCTTGTAAAATTCATCGCCTCGGTTTTGCTTGTCGCCGTCTCCTTCGCGCTCAAAATCTATTTGTACGGCAAGAACATCAACTATTGGCTTGAATTTTCGGGCGACAACTCGACGCTCCCCCGCGCCCTTATGTTAAGCGTTGACACTCTCCAAGTCTTCGCTTGGATTCTGTTCGTCTATATTTTGCGCATGAAGATTTGGAGCAAGAACAAGGTCTTTGAATTCCTTGGAAACCATTCGTTGGAATTCTACTTGATGCAGGCGCTTCCTCTAAGGGCTTTCTCCATTCTCTTTGGCTGGTCTGACAAGGGCTTTAGGGCAAAGGAAGGGCTGGAACTTTCTGGTTACAAAGACCAATTGATGGCGCTCTTGTACCTTGTCCTTGTTATTGCGTCAACCGTCCTTTTGTCCGTCATCGTGAAGTTTTTGACAAAAAAGATTTGCGCGCTTCTTCCAAACTGGAATTCTTCGCAAGTCCAAAAAGCGGCCGGCGGCCCCGGCGGCCAGACCGCGCGCTAAGGCAAGCGTATGACTTATTCCGCCCTTCCGCCCGAATACGAAAACTTTTTGGCCTCGCCCAACGAACGCGCGGACTTCATTCAAAACTACTTGCGCGCGCGCGGCGTTGAGACCGCCGTCATCGGCGTTGAAGGAAAGCGGCACATTTACGTCCAGCTTCCGCTCTCGGGCTACAACGCGGCCTTCCGCGTAAAGACAATCATCGCGCACTACGACATAGCGCCCGACACGCCCGGCGCCAACGACAATTCTTCGTCGGTTTTTTGCCTGATGGATTTTGCCGCGCGCCTGGCCCGCTTTAACGGCGTTCACAATTGCCGGATTTTCTTTACCGACGGCGAGGAGCTCGGCTCGGAAGGCGTGAAAGAGCAGGGCGCTTTTTCGCTCGCTTCCACAATGCAAAAGTGCGGAATCCGCGACGAGGACATTTATGTCTTTGATTGCGTGGGCAGGGGAACCGTTCCGCTTTTGGGCTTGAACGTTCCGCCGGCAAAAGCGCCCTCCGCCTTTGTCCAAAAATACAAGGCGCTTGACATGGGGGTGAAGGGCATTTTTTCTTCGCTGGGCTTGAGCTGGGTGAATCTTCCGATGCCCTACAGCGACAACGCGGGCTTTTTGGCCAACGGATTTCCGGCGGTCGCCATAACCTTTTTGCCCGACAGCGAGGCGGCGGCTTACATGACCGCGCTTCAAGGCGACGCCGACCTTATGCGCTACGTAAAAAATCTCGACGTTCCCGAATCAAAAATAGACTTGCTCCACGCGCGGCTTCCGCTCACATGGCGCCTTATGCACACCGACGGCGACAACATCGCCTCGCTCACTCCGCAAAGCTTTGCCATCGCCGCCCGCATCCTGGACGCGATCGCGTTGCGGAAAACAATGTAAACGCTGACTGCTCGCGGCGTTACGCGATTTTCTGTCTGCTTAATAAAAAAAACTTGACAATATGTATAAAGTGTGTATAATTGTATTGTGAAAAGAAAAGATTTGGAAAAAGCATTGAAAAACGCGGGCTTTGTTTTTGTAAGGCATGGCGGAAAACATGATGTTTTCAAAAGAGGCAAAGATGAGGAACAATTGCCAAGGCATAAAGAAATAAATGAGAATCTTGCAAAAGCCATTATGAAAAAATGGGGTTTGTAAGTTTTTTTATAATTTTTTGAGGTAGCTCTATGAACGTTATTTTTCCGGTTGTATTTACAGAAACAAAAAATAAAAACGCTGACGTTTTGGTGTATATTCCTGATTTGAACGGAATGACAGAAGGTCGCGGCATTGCGGACGCTATTGCAATGGCTAAGGATTATATCGGGAACGCGCTTTTTGACAAAAAAGATTCTGAAATTCCTGAGGCGACAAGCATTGAGGCGGTAAAAACAAAAAAAAGTCCATTTTTTGGCGACGGAACTTCCTTTGTTTCGCTTGTTGACGTTGACTTAAACGCGTTCAGAATTCGTGAAAAGTCAAAAAGCGTTCGGCGAAACATAACCCTTCCGCAATGGCTTGACGATATGGCCACAAAAGCAAGAATCAACGTGTCGGCTATATCTCAAGACGCTCTTAAGAAAAAGCTTGGCGTTGCCATTTAGTACAATCAATTTTAATTTCCGCTATTCCTTCCATTCCAAAATCAAGCGGCAAAGAAGGTTTTTGGTGTTGTCCGGCATTGCGTCAAGTTTTTGGATTACGGAATAATATTTTTTGCACAAGTGCGCGTCAAGGCGGGGCAGAGTGGAGCTGCCGTTTTTGGTTTTTTCCATGTCCAATAGAGATTCAAGGGAAACGCCAAGCGCGCGGGCGATTTTTAGCGCAGTGTCAGCGGCGGGAATGTTTCCGTTCTTTTCGCCCTTTCCGATGTTCGAAGCGTCAAATCCCACTTGCGCCGCAAGCTCTTTTCTAGTTTTTCCCTGATATTCCAATTCCGACACTACATTGTTCCAAAAATTCATGCTTCTATTTTGATAGGAAAAATCCATTTTTGTTGACAAAATGGGAATATTCCATATAATAGTTAAATGGGATTTTTCCTATTATTTTAAAAATGGAAAATTCGCATTGGAGGCATTTATGAAGGGTATCTTAAAAATTGCAAGTCTTGCTTTTTGCTTTGCGCTAGCTTTGACGCTTTTTTCTTGCAGCAACGGGGGCGATGACAGCAGCGCTCTGCTTGCCGTCACTTCAGGAGGCGGAACGTCTGGCGGAACCAATCCGACAACGACGACTCCAGAGCCAACATCAACTCCCACCCCGACACCGACTCCCACGCCTACGCCAACTCCAACGGCGACATACACTGTAACCTTCAATGCCAACGACGGAAGCGAGAATCCTGCCACGGCGACGCAATCCTTTACGGAAGGAACACCGCAAGCTTTAAAGACAGTTTCTGAACTTGGTTTTTCCAAAGATGGCTTCAACTTTGCGGGTTGGGGAACTTCCGCTGACGCGGCAGAATCAACCTATGCGGACGGGGCAAGTTATACCGCTAGTTCGAATATAACTTTTTACGCCTTGTGGTCGGAAGTTCCTGTTTATAGCGTAATCATTTCGTCAAATGAACATGGAACTGTCACTCCGTCACCTGCCACAGGAGTTGCAGGAACGGAAATAACGCTTAGAAATGCACCGGCTACTGGCTATCGTTTTGATTCTTATACTGTGACCGATGCAGACGGAGCGACCATAACTGTAACGGACGGAAAATTTACAATGCCAGAGAAAAATGTAGCCGTAACCGCGAATTTTATAGCGATTGATTATAGTATATCATTTGATGTAAGAGGAAGCGGAACTATAGTAGCTACACTATCTGGCTCTACGACACCAGTAACCTCAGCAAAATATGGTCAAATAGTGACCCTTACGGCAACACCGTCAAGCGATTATTATAGACTTTATAGTCTTTCTGTTTATGTTGGTATTTACGTTGGCGGAAAAAAGGTGCCTTTGAGCGGAACAGGTAACATAAGAACATTTACTATGCCAGCGAAAACGGTATCTATAGATGCATCATTTGACTCTAAGCATACAATTACAATTCCTGATTCTTTTGAAGGCGGAACAGTGACGGCTGATAAAACGGCTGCTTTTTATGGTGAAACGGTGACGCTTACAATAACTCCTGCGTTTGCTTGCAAGCTTGAAACATTGACGGTAATCGATCCACTTGGAAATTCCATGGAGTTAAGCGGAACTGGCTATAGTAGATCCTTTACAATGAATACGCAAAATGTAACTGTAGCAGCGACATTCGCGGAACTTCCCTCTGCTAGCGGCGCTTACACAAAGACTGGAACGGCTACAATCAACGAAATGCAATATGATTTAGTTACCTTTGGCTTATGGCCGCAAACAATAAAGGCTTCTACAGTGAACATTGACACAAGTAAGACCAAAACTGTGGGCGCCTTTACCTATTGCAAAGGAAGCGACGGCCAATGGTATGCCAAAATAAAAGAAAACGCATGGTATAGCGGCTACAAGTATAGCGACGGAACGATAGTGGCTCAAAGCTCCGCTAACAGCTACAAGTGGTTCATGGTTGAACCAATAAAGTGGCGTGTCCTTACATCGAACTACAATGGAACAGGCAAAAAACTTTTGCTTGCTGAAAATGTTTTGACAAACTGCTCTTATAACTTTTATAGACCCAATGGTGGCGATGTGAACAGGACTGTAGGTGGAAACACGGTGTATCCCAACAATTATGAGCATTCAAGAGTCCGAGCATTTCTAAACGGTCTTAGTTATCAAAAAAAAGAAAGTGAAAATGATGGGCAATCCACTTGCGTTGAATTTTTGGAAAAGGGTTTTTTGCAGACTGCTTTTAACGATATGGAACTTGACGCAATTTGTAACACAAGCGTGGACAACAGCGTCCGCTCGACTATGCCCGATAACTATGACCACCCTTATTTAGAAACTCAAGATGATTGGAACAACGGTGTCAACCAATACGCCAGCGATACGTCCACTATTGACAAGCTTTTTCTCTTGAGTGAGCAGGAGGCTACAAAAAGCGAATACGGCTTTTACCACTCTAATAGTTATGTAGAGAATCAAGCGCGAAAACGTCAGTTCACAGACTATGCCGCTGCCAACGGAGTATATAGCGACGTGACAAACTCAAACATGGGGTTATGGCTTTTGCGCTCTCCTAGTTGTATTATCGAGTCCAATGTGCTTTCTGTTGGCCCATCTGGTGGCGGTGTGCATTTGAGTGCCCGCGGTGATTCTGCCTACTATAGTTGTTATGGCGTTGTTCCGGCTTTGTGCGTAAAAAACTAAAATTTATAGGGGGGTATGTTATGAAAGCAGTTTATTTAGAAGATTCAACTAAAGGCTTAAAGCACTTTATCTGCGGAATAAAAGAAGGCGATGATTGTTATTCATTTTATGGAATGGAAACCATTTTTGAAAAAGCCTTTTTATCGTCCGACATAAGACAAGTTCTTTTTGAGGACACTCTTGCAACAGTTAAAAAAGAAGCGTTTAAGGATTGCGAAGAACTGAAAATCTTTTGTTGCGGGAAAATAGGCGTTGAAGCAAAACTTGAAAAGGGTAAAAAAACGAACCCCGATGAACAAGATGAAAAAATCAAAGGTTTGGAGGAGTCTTTAATAAAAGGTCTTAGAATTTATGATGTTTCGTCTGACTTTGTTGTGGAAACTTCCGCCTTTGCAGGTTGCGACAAATTGCAAACGGTGATTCTTCCTCAATGTAAAACACTCAAAATCGAAAAAAACGCTTTCGCTGGGTGTTCTTCTTTGCGCACTGTTATCGCCTTAGCGAACAAAATAGAGTTTACAGAAAATCCGTTTAGCGATTGTCCAAAAGATTTGACATTTGTTTGCAAGTCTAAGTTTGATGTTGAGCGATTTGCTCGCGAAAACGGCTATAGATACTAAATGTTTAACAAAGAAAATTTCGCGCTCGCCCAAAAAATCAAAGGGTACGGCTCGTATAAAAAAGGCGTTTCAGATTCGGACATTCACTCAATAAAAAAAGTTGCGGGCGAAAAAACTTTAAAAGTTCAGCCAACTATAATCAAAAACCTAAATGGGTATATCGAGTTTATTAGCAACATTGAAAACTCGTATTTAAATCCGGTGTTTTATCGCGGGCAGTCCAACGCGGATTATCTCTTAACGCCAAATTGTTTGCGTAAAAATCCCAAAAACGAGCATTTAATGATAGAGGCCTTTACCCGTAGGTTTTATGACGAATTGAACAAATGCCATTCTTCGATGGAACGCCTTATGCTCATGCAGCATTTTCTTTTGCCAACTAGATGCCTTGACATTACCGAAAGTCCTCTTATGGCCTTGTATTTTGCCTGCTCTCACATGAAGAAATTCAGGAAAACGATTATAGAAAAGGAAGATGAAGACTGGGGCGAGGTTGTGTTGTTTCAAGAGACAAGCGATAATGCCGAAGAAAAACCAAAAAAATTAAAGTCAATTGAAAGTTCAAATATAAGCGTAATTGCGAACACCGCTTTTATGGAAGAAGAGTTTTCGTTATGGCATTTGGGCGCGCGGTGGAAAAAAGATGTTGATCTCGGACATGATGAAAAGTTCATCGATTTGCGAAGCATTGTAAGACGCTCCTATATTGTCCGCGTTCCGCAAAACAATCCAAGAATAAAAAATCAGCAAGGCGCTTTTATAATGGCAAGCGCTAATGTGGCGTATATCAGAGGTCAGGATAAGGAATGTGAAAATCTGACCAAAACGATTTTAAAAGAAAATTATATCACTTACCATGATTTGATGAAGCGTGGATGGGATTTAAATGATACGGAAACTTGGAATTTACGATTTAAGAAAGTAACGCCTTATTCAGAGAAAAATGATTTGGATATTTTCAAAACCGACCCCTTTGATTTAAAGAGATTGTTTTATAAAAAGGACGGCGTTCAGCAAGTCGCTTTAATTCATCCTGATTTCAAGCAAAATATTTTGGCGGAGTTGCGAAAGTTCAACATCACGGAAGATTTTGTTTACCCCGACATGGACAATGTCGCCAACGAAATCAGTGAGCAAATAAACAAGTAACAAAAATAACAAAAATTTCCCTCAAGTTTTTCGCCATTTCTTCCGATAATGGAAATAGGGCGGACTATACCCAAGTCCGCGCGGAAAAACGCAATGGCGAAAAAAAAGGCGAACAAGGCTTCGCGAGCGGCAAAAAAGACTGTCAAGACAGAAAAGTTTAACTTTGCCGCGGTGAACGATGAATTTGACATGGACTCGTTGAACAACTGGACCACTACGATTGGTTTGGTCAAGTCCGTCATTTCTTTGGTTGACCGCCGCATAGAGGGCTGCTCTTGCCGCATTTTCTTGCACGCGCCGGAATTCCACGAATATCGCGAGATGGACAAGGAAGGCATCATCACTATTTCCGACGACTCGCTTTTTGCGGGCTTTTTGGCGATGGAAAGCGGCGTCATTTTGCTGGACAAAATATTCAACGCCTACAAGGTCACCGATCCAATGCTTGGCGACATGCTGCGCGACGTGTACGGCTGCCGTTACGTAATGCCCATAGTCCACGGCTTTGAGATGGTGGCGTTTTTGATTTTCTGTTCGACGAATCTTGAAAAACGCCTTGTCCTTAAAAAGAGCGACTTGCAGTTTTTGCAAAAGCTCAACAGCCGCTTGCAAATAAATTTGTACGCCGCGTCAATCGCCACTCGCGGCCAGCGCAATTTGCTCAAGCTAAAAAAGTATCCGTTCACGCTCCAGAAGCATGAAAAAATTTCCGACGTGAACAAATGCCTCTTTGACGACTTGAAGGAAGAGATAACTTTTAGCCGCGGCGTGGCCTACCGTTATGACAAAGAAATGCAAATGCTCTACCCATTCGCTTTTTGCAACGTGGAGCGCGAGGTCGTTCCCACGCTAAAAGTGGGCGAGGGAATTTCGGGGCAGGTCTTTAAAAGCTGGCTTTCGGTTTTTGTTCCGGACCGGGCCACGCATCCGGCTTTTTCAATTATGCAGGAAGAAACATTCTTCCAAGGCTCCTTCATCAGCGTTCCTGTGGGAAGCGAGCAAAACAAGTTGGGCGTTGTCACAATTTCGCGCTCAAAGCAAAGCAAGGAGCCTTTTAGCTTGGAGCACCAGTACATGATGGAAATCGCGTCGGCTTTCTTCGCTTCGGAAATCAACAACAGAAAGCTGCGCGACAAAATCGAAGAAAGCAACATGAGCGTTGTAAAGTCGCTCGCCAACGCGCTCGAAGCAAAGGACCTTTACACGGAAGGCCATAGCGACCGCGTGGCCACTTACAGCGTCGGCATCGCTCGCCGCATGGGCTACGGCGAAGACCGCATCCATATGCTGCGCTACGGCGCGCAATTGCACGACATCGGAAAAATCGGAATCGCCGACGCGATCATAAACAAGCCCGACCGCCTTACCGAAGACGAGCGCAAAGTGATAAAGAACCACGCGGAAATCGGCTACAAAATTTTGGCGGTCAACCCTTACTTTAGCGACGTGAAGAATTTTGTCCGCTACCACCACGAGCACTTGGACGGAACGGGCTATTACGGAAAAAAAGAAGGCGAATACCCCGAAGAGGCGGAAATCATAAGTTGCGCCGACGTTTACGACGCGCTCACGAGCGACCGCCCCTACCGCAAGGCCTTGGACCGAACGGAAGCGCTCCAAATCTTGGCCACGGACATCGGACGAAAATTCAGCAAGAAAATTTACAACGCGATGGTGGAATACATCACCCACGACGCGCCGACTGAGGCATGACGGCGCGGTATGTCAATCTTTCCTAGAAATTCTTCTTTTTGTCAAGCACGGTGTTTTGAAGGACGCTTTGGAGAGCGTCGAGCTTTTCCTGGATGACGTAAGCGTTCTGCGACTGCAAGGCCAAGCGCTGAGCGAGCATTTTGCTCAAGAAAATTCCGTAGTGCGGATTTTTTCTGATGAGCGAAAGGAAAGCCGTCTTTGGAACTTTGATCAGCTTGCAGTTGCCAATCGCCATAATCGTAGCGGTGCGCCTGTCGTTCAGCAAAAAGGCCATCTCGCCGATGAACATGTCGCTTGTAGTCAAGACGCTGTTCAACTTTAAGTTTACGTAAACCGCAAAGCGGCCTTCCACAATAAAGAAAAGGTCGTTGGACATTTCGTCCTGCTTAAAGACAATTTGCTTGTCCTTGTATTCCAAAATGTCAAAGGTCTTCATGATGGCAGGAACCGAGTTTGTGGCGTTGGAAAGGTTGTCGATTTGGAAAGTCACTTGATTGCCTTTTTCGTTGTAGCAAAGGTTCTTTACGAATGAACGGCTCAATGAAATTCCGCGCCCGTGCGTTTCGTCGCTTGCCGCGCGCCTGTCCATCATTTTGCGCCAGTCAAAGCCGTCGCCTGAGTCGGTGATTCTAAAGGCGCTGGCTTTGTTGTGAATCGAATAGTTTATCTTGATTTTTCGGCCGGCGTACTTGGGGTCTTGGGCGCGCGTTCTTATCAATTCCATCACGTTTCCGCCCTTCATAATCCAGTCGGTTTTTTCTTGGTAAGTGATTCCCAAATTTCCGTGCTCCACGGCGTTTGTCAAAAGTTCCGTCAGCGTCATTTGAAGGTTCATGCGGCCTTCGTGGCTGATTCGGTTTGTGTTGTAAAGGTAGCTTGCCAAAAAGTTTATGTAAAAGCGAATGTCCAGCGGGTCGTTGCCGCAGACAAAGCTGCCTTCCTCGCGGCCGCCGATGATGTCCTGCATTCCGCGCGCGTACAAAAACTGCTGGTTTTGGTCGATGATGCGCAAAAGGCGGGTAAAGTTCTGCGCGAATTCTTCTATTGTCAATATTGAAAGAACGTTGTCGTCCTTGAGCTCTTCAAGCTGTCTGGCCTGGTCGCGGTCCTTGCAAACGGAAATCACTCCGCCGTAGTGAAGCCATGTGTCTTCGTGAATGGATTCCAAAATTTTTCCGCAATCGATTGTCGCGGAAGTGTAGTCGATTACCTTGATGTCCGGCAGTTCGTAGTTGATGAAGCTGATTATGCTGTCGGTGTCGCCGAATAAGTTGCACGAGAACGCCGAAAAGTTTTTGCAAGCGTTAGTGATTGTCTTTGTGACAATTGGGTTTGTTGACGCGGTTACGATTTTTTTCATTTTTGCAAGTCCACCTTTTTATTCATATATTTTAGCGCGGTTTCGCCTTTTTTTCAAGAAAATTTCGCCTTGATTTTTGCGCGAAAGCGGTGTAAAATGGTTTTTATGAATTTTTTAGAAATGTCAAAGGAACGCTATTCCGTCCGAAAATTTTCCGACAAAAAGGTAGAGGACGAAAAGCTTGAAAAAATTTTGGAGGCCGGCCGCCTTGCGCCCACCGCCAAAAATTCCCAAAGCCAAAGAATTTTCGTCTTAAAAAGCGAGGCCGCCCTCAAAAAAATAAACGAGGCCACGCCGATGGCCTTCAACGCGCCTGCGGTTCTTATGGTTTGCTATGACGAAAACGAAAGCTACAAAAACGTCAACGACACCGCCTACACTTATTATCCGGGCGGCCACTACGACGGCGGCGAAGTTGACGCGGCCATCGTAACGACGGCGATGATGTTTCAGGCGACGGAGCTTGGCTTGGGCACCCTGTGGGCGCGCGGCTTTGACGCAAAGAAAGTCCTTGACGCGTTCGGTCTTCCCAAGAACTTGCATTTGGTTTGCCTTTTGGACGTTGGATACCCCGCCTCGGACGCGGAGCCCAGTCCCCGCCACGCGGACAGAAAGCCCCTTTCTGAAACCGTAAAATATTTGTAAGCCGCGCGCCCGCTCTTGGGCTTGCGACAGTTTTTTATAGGAGCTTAATTATGAAAAAAATCGCAGTCTTAGCCGCCGGCCTTTTGTTCGCCGCCCTTCTTTTTTCTTGCGCCAAAAAGGCGGAGCCCAGGCAGCTTTTAAACGAAAAGAGCGCGCCGGTGGAACGCTACGGCGCCTTGCAGGTCATAGGAACCCAGCTTTGCGACCAAAACGGAAATCCCGTCCAGCTTTGCGGAATGAGCTCGCACGGCCTTCACTGGCACGGAAAATTCGCCAACAAGGACGTAATCAAATGGCTCCGCGACGACTGGAACTGCGACTTGTGGCGCGCGGCGATGTACGCCGGCGAAAGCGGAGGCTATGTCAACAATCCCGCGATCGCCAACAAAGTGATTGAGTCAATCGAAGCCGCCATCGAGCTTGGCGTTTACGTCATCGTCGACTGGCACGTTCTGCCCGAGCGCGACCCCATGCTCTACGTAAAGAAGGCCGAAGAATTTTTTGAAAAAATCGCTTCGACCTACGGAAAATATCCCAACTTGATTTACGAAATTTGCAACGAGCCAAACGGAAAGGAAGTCACTTGGAAGGGCAACATCAAGCCTTACGCCGAGCGAATCATTCCCGTAATCAGAAAATATTGCGACAACGTAATCGTCGTCGGAACGCCCGTTTGGTCGAGCGACTTAGCCGCCGCCGCCAAAGACCCAATCAAGGGGCAAAAGAACATAATGTACACTTTGCACTTTTACGCGGGAAGCCACGGCGCCTCAAGCCGCAGGGTGTTGAAGGCGGCTCTTAGAAAAGGCCTTCCTGTTTTCGTCACCGAGTGGGGGACTACAAAAGCTTCCGGCGACGGCGGCGTTTATGAAAAAGAGACAATGGACTGGATGCGCCTTTTGGCCCAGCATAAAATTTCTTGGGCCAATTGGTCGGTCAACAATAAGGGCGAAGATTCCGGAAACCTAAAATTCAACAAGGACCGCGACGCAAAGGGCGGCTGGCAGGAAAGCGACTTGCAGCCTTCAGGCATTTTGCTTAGAAAAATTCTTCGCGGAGAGATTGAGTGATCCGGCGGCGCTAACATGAACGTAAGTTGGTTTGACGGCTGCTCGATGTATCAAATTTTTCCTCTTGGCCTTTGCGGAAGCCCCCACGAAAATTCTTGGGACTGGTCAAACACTTGGAACGCCGCAAGCCGACCCGTGCGCCGCGTCGATAGAATTCTAAAATGGATTCCGCATTTAAAGAAACTTGGAATCGATTCCGTTTGGTTCAACTTGGCGCTGCAAAGCGACACGCACGGCTACAACACGCGCGACTTTTACACGCTGGACAGCCGCTTGGGAAGCAACGAGGATTTTGCGGAAGTTTGCCAAGCGATACATGAAGCGGGAATTCGCATTGTGTTCGACGCGCTCTTCTTTAACGTGGGGCGCGGCTTTTGGGCTTTTCGCGACATTCGGAACAACTTGCAGAATTCGCAGTTTACAAGCTGGTTCAAGGAAATTGACTTTAACCGCAACACGCCATGCAACGACGGCTTTTATTACAAGGCTTGGGACGGCAACTGGGACTTGCCGGAATTGAATTTGGAAAACGAGGACGTCATTCAGCACATTTTTGGCGCCATAAGAAAATCGGAAGACCTTTACCGCTTTGACGGCTTTCATCTTTGCCTTGCCGAACGCTTGCCTAAAAAATTTGTCGAGCGCTTTAGGGCCTTTTGCGCCGACATGAGCGCTGGGCTTGGCGGAAACATAGCGATTGTGGACGAAATGTACGACTCAATCAACTGCGAGCGCTTGTTTTCAGAAACGCAAGTCCAGAGCGCCGAAAACCGCGAACTGCGCGAGTCGGTTTGCGAGTCGTTCAACAAAAAAAACATTTTTGACTTGGCCTATACTTTGAACAGGGAGTTTGGCCTTGACGGAATTTACAAAAACGTTTCAATGATGAATTTCTTGGACAACCACAATTTGCCCCGCTTTGCCACCGCAATAAAAGACAAGAGCCTTGTTCCCCTTGGCTGGAAATTTTTAATCGCGCTGCCGGGCTTTCCCTGCATTTATTACGGAAGCGAGTGGGGCGTTGAAGGCTGGCACGACGAAAACCATTGGGTCATGCGGCCTGAATTTGAGCAGCCTGAATGGAACGAATTGACGGAACAAATTCAAAAGGCCTTGTCCGCAAGAAAAGCCTCTCCCGCCTTGCGCTACGGAAACTACAGGCAGATTTTTCAGGCGACGGAACAGCTTGTTTTTGAGCGCGAGTCGTGCGGCGAAAAAGTTGTCGTCGCCCTTAACATAAGCGAATACGAGTACAAGGTTCCGATAAAGAGCGGCGGAGGCTACGCGGCTTTTGCGGGCTTGTTCGGCGATTTTGAAGAAATGATTGACGGCGACACCCGCCGCTATGACGGAGAATTCTACTTGCCGCCAAAAAGCGTCATGTATTTAAAGAGGCTGCAAAATGGACTTGCTTGATTACGTTGAATGGCGCGGCGACCTGCCTTTTTGCAAAAGCGCCTTTTGCGACGTTGACGCCCTTATTTTGTGCCAGCTTTCTTATCTGAATTTTGACGGCCTGCTTTCCGAAGATGTGGGCAAAAAAAAATCTTTGGCGCTTTTGTGGCGCGATTTTGAGGCCAGTCCTAATTTTAAGGAGCGCAGCGATTTGGGCGCCTTGATTTCTGAAAGAACGGTGCAGCTTTTGGAAGCTTGCGCGAAAAGCCGCCGCTTTGGAAAAATTTACGTTTCGGGCTACGTCAACAAAATCGACTTGAAGAACGAAGAGCAGTTTTCGGCGATGGCGTTTTTTGAAAGCGCCTTTAACGCCAATCCCTTTGTGGCTTTTCGCGGAACGGACGACACGATTGTGGGCTGGAAGGAAGACTTTAACCTTGCGATAGAAGAAAGCGTTCCGGCCCAGCGCGACGCCTTGGAATATTTTGAGGGCGTGGCCAAAAAAACGCGCGGAAAAATTTTGGTCGGCGGACACTCAAAGGGCGGAAACCTTGCCGTGTATTCCAGCGCCTTTGTGGCGCCAAAATTTCAAAAGCGCGTCGACCGCGTGTACAATTTTGACGGTCCGGGCTTTAGGCGCGAAATTATCGAAGACGCGCGGCTAAAAAAAATCATTCCGCTTTTGCATTCGTATTATCCAAAGCTTTCCATCGTGGGAATGCTCTTCCGCCGCGCCGGCGAATTTAGCGTTGTCGACAGCGGGGCGCAAGGCCTTATGCAGCACGAGCCTTTTTCTTGGCTCTTGGCGCCGCGCGGTTTTAAAACCCTTGACGGCTTTGACAAGGCAAGCGAATTTTTTTACAAAACATTCAACGAATGGCTTGAAGGAATTTCAAAGGAAAAGCGGAGCCTTTTTGTTGAGGCGCTTTTTGGCGTGATAACGGCTGGCGGCGCCAAAACCAACAGCGAGCTGGGAAAGGATTGGGCCAAGCAGTCTATCGCGATTGTAAAGGCCGCGAGCGAGCTTGACAAGGAAACCCGCGATCAGATGGCGGCGCTGCTCCAGCGCTTGTTGGAGTTGGCCGCGAAAAACTTGACGGAAAAGAAAATCTAGTTACAGCGACGCGGCTTCCGTTTCCGCCACTTTTGCGGCATATTGCCAGTAGTCCGCGCGAGCGAACACGTAAATATTTCCACTAGCAAAACGACGCAATGGTGTGAACCAGTATAGGTTATAGTGAAGCGCGCTCGGTTTCAGCTACGTGCGCGGCGTAGGCATTTGCGGCCAAGACCGCGTCATACAATGACTTTCCTTTTTTTAGCTCCGCCACGCAAACGCCCAGGTGCGCGTCGCCGCAGCCGATTGTGTTCACCACCTTTGCCGCCACGCCCGGAACTTTTTTTCCTTTGCCCAAAGCGCGCTCAAAAATGTAGGAGCCGCTTTTACCTGTCGTCATTATCACGTCATTCTTTGTAAGGCCCGAAAGCGCGGCCGCGGCTTGGGCGATCGACTTTAGGCCTGTCAATGCGAGCGCCTCGTTTTGGTTCAAGTGCAAAATCGGATTTAGCGAAAAGATTTTTTTTAGGAGCGATTTTTTTATGAAGAGAACGCGGGCGCTGGGGTCGAAAAATATTTTTAAGCCGCGGCCGCTTTTTTGGGCTTGCGCTTTGAGGCCGCGCAAAAATTCAACTTCCGCCTCGCTGGTACGCTCTTCCATTTCAAGGCCGCAAAAATAAACGGAGTCCACTTTGTCAAGGTCGACGCTTTTGTAAAAGTTTTTGTCAAAGACATATTCGGCCTTGTGCGCGCAAATGAAGGCGTGCTGGTTCTTGGCGTTGACCAAGCACCAGCAGGCGCCGTTCTCTTGGCTTTTGATTTTCGCGAAGACAGGAATCTTGTTCTTCTTTAATTCTGCCTCTACAAAATTTGCGTATACGCCTGTTCCAACCGGCGAACACAAAATGAAATCGCTTTTGTTTTTTTGCAAGGCTTTCGCCACGTTGAACGCCGTTCCGCCCAAAGACCATTTGGCGCCGTCTGTGTTCACGTCCTGGCCCTGGGCCGGAAAGCGAGGGACGCGGATTATTATGTCGACGCAAGTGGAGCCGATTACCAATGTTTTCTTTTTTTCGCTTTTCACGCTTCCATTATACAAAAAAATTTGATAAAAATCAAATTTTGGTTTATAATGTTTGTATGAACGATTCAACAATTATGGAAAGCTCTCCGGTAGGCGAGCACATTCAGGCAATCGCCGACCCCAAGGCGGTTTCGTACTTGATGTTCAACAAGCAAAAAATCAAGCTTGTGGCGAAAATTACTCTTGGCCGCGAAAGCGACAACAGCGTCGTGATTGAGAACAAGCTGGCCAGCCGCCACCACGCGCTGATTCAAAAAATCAAGGACGACTATTACCTTAAGGACGAAAATTCCACCAACGGAACTTTGCTGAACGGAAGGAAAATTCCGGCGGACAAGTACGTCAAGCTTAACCGCGGCGACAAAATCACTATCGGCTCCGCGAACTTGGTCTTCGGTTAATGAAGGAATGTCATTATCCGGCTTGACCGGATAATCTTTTTACCGAAAGATTGCCCGATCAAGTCGGGCAATGACAGAGTTGCTGTGAACCGAGAAAAAGTTTTAAACGATTTTCTATCTTTCTCTAAGCATGAACGGCTTCCGTCCAAAAAGAAAATTTTGGACGCGGCCAAAAAGGCGCTTTTTGTTTTGGCCACCGAAGATTCGTCTTACAGGAAGCGGATTCCCGGAAGCGATATTCCCGGCGGCCTTTTGGACTTTCGCGGTGACGGCGGAACGAACGGCGCGCTGCCAACGATAATCGTTCCCGACATCCACGCGCGGCCCGACTTTGTTTACAACATTTTAAATTTTGGCTTGCCTTCCGGCGCAAAAGTCATCGACGCGCTTGAAGAGAAAAAAATCCGCGTCATATGTGTGGGCGACCTTCTTCACGCCGAGGGCCGCGCGCGCGAGCGCTGGATGAGCGCCTACCAAGCCTTTGAGTCCGGCGTTTATGACTCGGCCTTTATGCGCGAGGAAATGCGCGAAGGCCTTGCCGCGCTTTTGGCCGTGATGCAAGCCAAGTTTTTATGGCCGGAAAATTTTCACTGCCTAAAGGGAAACCACGAAAACATAACGAACGAGCGCGGCGGCGGAAACTTTCCGTTCAGAAAATTCGCGGCGGAAGGAAGAATGGTTTTGGAATTCATTCGACTGGTTTACGGCGAAGAGATTTTGAACGCCCTTTACGATTTTGAAAAGGCTCTTCCGCTCGCCGCTTGCGCGGACAATTTTTTTGTGTCGCACGCTGAGCCGATGGACTTTTACAACCGCGAGGAGTTAGTTTCCGCGCCGCTTGACGAGGGAACTGTTTACGGCCTTACTTGGACGGCCAACGGCGAGGCGCGCGTCGGGAGCGTGGCAACAATTTTGACGGCGCTTTGCAAGCCGCCTAAAGGCGTGGAGGCGCGCGCGATTGGCGGCCACCGGCCCGTTCCCGAAAATTACTTGGAGCGGCAGGGCGGCCTTTACGTTCAGATTCACAACCCAGAGTTGCAGA
This sequence comes from uncultured Spirochaetaceae bacterium, assembly GCA_902799965.1. Taxonomy (GTDB): domain Bacteria; phylum Spirochaetota; class Spirochaetia; order Treponematales; family Treponemataceae; genus Treponema_D. The sequence continues at coordinate 29,543 of CADCCO010000008.1, read as the reverse complement.
ACGTGGCGCTTGTTCGCCCCGACAAAACTTTTGACCCGGACACGGACATAATTTCAGTGGAACCGCGCGAGCGGCGGAAATGATAGAAGGAGACAAAAATGAGCGAAACCCCAGACATGATTGGAAAGTACAAAATTCAAGGGCAAATAGCGCAAGGCGGAATGGGCGCGATTTACAAGTCCACTCATCCGGAATTAAAGCGGCCCGTAATCATAAAAAAGCTTACTACGCGCGGCTCGTCAATCGCGAAGGAGCGCTTTTTAAAGGAAGCCAAAATTCTTTTGGAAATGCAAAGCCCCTACATCGTGCACTTGTTCGACTATTTTACGGAGGCCTCTTCGCGCTACATCGTGGAAGAATTTGTCGACGGCCTTTCGCTGGACAAGTTGATTCAAAAGCAAACGTCGCTTTCGCCGCAAGTCGCGATGCTGATAATGCAAGACTCGCTTTACGGCCTTAGGTTCGCGCATAAAAAGAACGTCGTTCACCGTGACATAAAGCCCGGAAACCTTTTGATTTCCAAGCGCGGCGAAATAAAGCTGACCGACTTTGGAATCGCGAGCGACGACTCCGACGACAGGAACACAAAGGACGGCGTGGTTTTGGGAACGCCCAGTTATATGCCGCCGGAACAGTTCAAGAACTCTAGCGGCGTTGACCAGCGCGCGGACATTTACGCGCTCGGCGTTATGCTTTACGAAATGGTCACCGGACAAAAGCCTTACACGGCGGAAACGCAGGAAGAGATGTACGAAAAGGCTCGCCGCGGAAGATTCGTCGACCCGCGAAAGCTTGACAAAAAAATTCCGCCTGTAATCAGCAAGCTGGTCAAAAAGATGATGGCGCCCAAAGCCAACCGCCGCTTTAAGAGCGTAGAGCCGATTATTAAAATCGTAAAGAAGTACCTTAAGTATTACGACACTCACGCCATTCGCGTGGAGCTTGCCAAGATGGTCATTTCCGCGCGCGCGCTGAAGGAAAGCGACTTTAAGAAAAAACGCAATTTGTGGAAGGACTTTTTTGTGGCCTTTGTTCTTGCCGGAGCCGTTGCTGCGGGTTCCTGGTGGTTGTGGACCGAAGGCTGGATTCACCGCACGGTCTTGCGCTCGATTTACACTCCAGTTTCAATTTCGATAAAGCTTCCGCAAACAAGCGCGCCCGCAAGCCAAATAAGCGCCCGCGCCTTGTTCTTCACCAACGGCAAGGAAATCGCTGAGGTTGAAAATTCCGCGCGCGATTTTCTTGAAGGCTCGCCCGACAGGCATGGGCTAACCGCCGAGCGGCCCGCCTCAAAGCTCAAGAGCTACTACATAAAGCCGGTTTTCCTAAAGCCGGGAATGTACCGCGCCAAGGTCGCCGTAGGCTCTTACGTTTGGTGGGAAAACTTTGAGGTTGGAAGAATAGAGAAGGCGATTGACATAAACTTTTCGGCGGGCGAAAACCGGCCGATAAAGCTGCTGATGACCGCGCGCGACGGAAAGACCGGCGACGACTTGACGGGCAAGGCGACCTGTACGGTTTTGTACAACGGCCGCTGGATCGCGCTGGAAGACGTTCCCAAGGAAAAGTTTAATTCCGCCGCCGTCTGGAAATTCAAGGCCAGCCTTGACGGCTACGAGGACGAGATTTTCTCGCTCTTGATTGACTGGTACCAGGACACCGTTACGATTAGGGCGGAATTGTTTCCGTTAAAGTAGATTGAAAAAAACGCGGCTTGGTTGTCCCAAGCCGCGCTTTTTTTGTCTTGCGTCGCAGTTGCTGCGGCGCGACTTTTAGTTTGCAAGAGCCGAATCAAGCTGCTTTGAAATCGCTTCCTTGTCCAGATGCGTTCCGATTATGCAAAGCTTTACCATGCGGTCGCCAAGCTTTTCGTCCCAGTTCTTTTTCATTTCCGGATCTTGGGCAAGAATCGCTTCTTGCTCGGCCTTGGGAGCGGTTGCAAGCCACTGGCCCGAAATTCCCGCGACGATTTGGCGGCCGGTGGTTTCCAAAACGTAAATCATGTCAGGCTCGTCGTCAAACCACATTATGCCCTTTGAGCGGATGATGTTCTTTGGCCAGGCGCTCGCCACTTTGTCAAGCTTTTGGCGGTCAAAGGGAATGCGGCGGTAGTAGATGAAGCTTCCGATTCCGTACTCGTCGTCGTCGCTTCCAGAATCTCCTTCGTGCTTGTGCTCGTGGTGGTGGTGATGATGCTCGTGGCCCTCGTGGTCGTGGTGGTGTTCGTGTTCGTCGTGGTCATCATCGTCGTCATCGTCGTCATCGTCGTGGTGGTGATGCTCATGCTCGTCGTGGTCGTCGTCATCATCGTCATCGTGATGGTGGTGGCCGCGGGCTTCGTCCTCGTCGTAGCCTTCGGCGTCGGCCTTGTTAAGCTCGGCAACCCAGCCCGCGCTTTCGTAAACTTTTTCAAAGTCAAACTCGTTTGTTCCCAAAATTTGCGAAAGGTCCACTGCGCACTTTGTCGTCTCGATCACCTTGGCGTTGGGTTGCAATTTTTTTACGACGGCGCGGATTTTCTTAAGCTGTTCTTCGTTGACCAAATCCACTTTGTTTATGACCAGCGTGTTGCAGAATTCGATTTGTTGGACCAAGAGCGACTCGATGTCCTCTTCTTCCATGTCCTTTTTAAGGAGCGCGTTTCCTTCGTCAAACTCTGTGGAAAGGCGCATCGCGTCCACGACGCTGACCAAGTTGTCGATGTAGCCCGAGTCGATTTGCTCGATGGCCGACGCGATTGGCATTGGCTCGCAAACGCCTGAGGCTTCGATCAAGATGTAGTCGAATTTTCCTGTCTTGATTAGGCCTTCGATTTGCTGGACAAGGTCGGTCTTTAGCGTGCAGCAAATGCAGCCGTTTGTAAGCGGAACCAAGCTTGAGCTGTCGGTGATGTTGGCCTCTTTTGAAATGAGGGAAGCGTCAACGTTGACTTCGCCGATGTCGTTTACAATTACGGCCACCTTGTAGCCTTTTTGATTGTTAAGAATGTAGTTGAGGAGCGTTGTCTTTCCCGCTCCCAAGTAACCCGCCAAAAGCGTGATTGGTGTTTTTTTCATTTTATTGCCTCTTTTTGAATGTGAAGTTTTGCCTGGTCTGGAACTGTGTCGTAGAACCACTTTGCGTCTTCCATGCTAAGGCGCACGCAGCCGTGGCTCGCGGGCTGCCCAAGTTTCGCCGCTTCTTCTGGAATGATGTTGCCTTTCGCGTCGATCGGAACGGAATGGAAAAGATACACGCCGCCGATAAAGCCGACCCACCAGCGCGCGCCTTCGCCAAAGCGTTTTGAGAAGAACGAAGTTCCGCGCTTTTGGCCGCTTTCGTTTATGATGTAGTCGCCAAGCGGCGTGTCGTTGTCGCCGTCAAGCAAGCCGGTGGAGCACACCATCTCGCGGATCAACTCGCCGCTTTTGTAGACGTAAGTTTTTTGCTCGTCAATGCTGACGACAACGTTCCAGTCGGGGCCGTAGCCTGCCGGGCTTGCGAAAACGTCCGCCGCGAAAAGGCTTGCCGCCAAGAGCAGCGCGACAATGGTAAATGTAAAGTGTTTTTTCATACTATTAAATATAATGAAAATGCGGCGTTTCGTCAAATGCAGGCGTTCTTTCACTTCCCAAAAACCGGGACTCAACTCCCAAAAAAATCGGGATTTTCTACTCTGTTACATGAAAAAAAAACGCGCTATAATGGCGGCATGGCAAAAAAAATAATCATCGCCGACGACCACGCGCTTTTGCGGGCGGGCATAAAAAGTTGGATAGAAAAACATTCGGCGTTCAAAGTGGAGCTTGACGCGGGAACCGTGGCGGAATGCGACGCGATTATAGAGAGCTTTAAGAGCGGAACGCGTGCGGCCCAAGACTACATCGCTATTGTGGACATTTCCTTTAGAAACGACGGAGCTGGCAGCGGCCCGGAAGAAAACTGCGGCTTTGAAATAATGAAAAATTTTTCAGACTTGGGAATAGCTTGCGTGGCTTTTTCAAGCCACGATTCGGGCGGCTTTGTGGAACGGGCGATGAGCGCCGAGATTGGAGCCAAGGCCTTTGTTTCAAAAAACGCCGACGAAAACGTTTTGCTTTCCGCGCTGCAGGCTGTTGACGAAGGGCGGACATACATTCAGGCGGAACTTGTCTCAGGCCTTTTGGAAACGCGCGACATTTCGCAAACGTTCACCAAAAAGGAACGGCTTGTGGCCGACGCGCTTACGCTGCAAAAGACCAACGCGCAAGTGGCCAAGGAACTGGGGCTTAGCGAAAAGACGGTTTTGAATTACCTTAGCTCGCTTTACGACAAGACGGGCGTTTCAAATAAAATTGAATTTTTGGAGAGGCTTGGAAGAATATGAAGAGTGTCAGCGCGAAATCATTCGCCAAAATTATTTTATTGTGCGCGGCGGCTTTGCTTTGCAATGTGGGCGCTTCCTTTTTTGCGGCGCGCTTTTTGCCGTCGATTTTTTTGGACACGGTGTTCACCGTCGCGGTGACTTTTTACGCTGGCCTTGTTCCGGGCTTGCTTGTCGCGGCGGCCTTCAATCCGCTGATAACGTTTTTGTATTGCCGAATGCACGGAACGGCCTTTAGCGTTTACGACTGCCTTTACGCGATTTGCGGAATGTTGATTGTGTTGGCCACTTGGTTCTTTTCCCGCAACAAAAAAGAATTTTTGTTCAGCCGCGGAGTGACGGTCTTGTATTTGCTTGCGATCGCTTTTTCTTCCGCCTTCCTAAGCTTTTTTGCGGCCAGCGCGCTGGACACGTTTGTCCGCCCGCTTTTTGGAAGCGTGTCGGGCTTTTCCACCTTTGACAGTTTTTCGGCCGTTTTGCGCCAGATGAACATGGGAACGTTTTTATCGTATCTCATTCCGCGAATTCCGATGACCTTGCTGGACCGCATCGTTTGCACTTTCGCGGGCTTTGGAATTTACCGCTTGGCTGTAAAAATCAAGGAACGATGATGGACGAGCTTGAGCTTTTAAAGGAAACGCTTAGGATTTATAATTCGTTTTTCATTCTTTTAATCGTCGCGATTTTCGCGGCCTTTGTCGCGCTATTGTATGTTCTTGCAAGGAACGTAAGGGCCCGAAAAAATTTAAAGAGCAACGCCACTTTTCTTAACGAAACTATTAGCGCGCAAGAGGACGAGCGGAGAAGAATCTCGCAGGAGCTGCACGATACGGTTTCGCAAAACATCAAGGTTCTCTTGCTCATGCAAAAGGAATGTCAGGAAGGTGCGCAAGGGCAGGAGCAAAAAGAGCGGATTCAAAAAATCATCGACTTGGAAAAGCAAAACCAAAAGCAGCTGCGCGCGATAATACAAAACCTGGCGCTTCCCGGCCTAAAGGAGCTTCCGTTTAAAAGCGCCATCGCGGATTTGTGCGCGCAATTTTCAAACGACAGCGGAATCCCTTGCCGCTTTTACGCCGACCCGCAAGTTGACTTGCAGCGCTTTTCCGCCCAAGAGCGGCACCACATTCTGCGCATAATCCAAGAAGCGCTCAACAACGCCAAGAGCCACGCGAAGGCGCAAGAGACGGGCGTTATGATTCAAAAGCGCGAAGACAAAATCCGTGTGATGATTTACGACGACGGAAGCGGCATCGACTACGACAGCCGTTCCCACAGCCAAAGCCACTTTGGAATGAGCGGAATGGAAATGCGCGCGGCCCTTCTTGGCGGAAGCCTTTCGATCCACAGCTCAAAAGATACCGGCACAAAAATCTGCGTCGACCTCCCCGCCGGCGCGGCCGCCGAACAAGCTGCGGAAAACTAAGACGTTTTCACTCCTAGAAAAAGCGGGACTAAAGTCCTAGTTTTTCCGGTCCTAATTACTCAATACAAAGTTTGTTTTTTGTTGTAAAATTGGGGCGTAAAAAACAAAAAAAAGTTTTTTGGCCCGCGCGGCCTGTATATTATGTAAGGGAGAAAAGTATATGAAATGCGAAAGCACGGATTATGAGGCAACTCTTGACGAGATTGTAAAAAGACATCAAAAGTTGTTTTCTGACTACAAAAAAATGAACGGCGAACAAAAGAACGCTGTTCGCGACTGGGCAAAAAGATTTAATCTGGGGCAGCGGGAATTCCGATTTGCCAAGGCGCAGTACATAAGCGGCGCCGCGCTTAAAAAAGTTCAGGACAAAAAGAAATCGCAGATTCAAGGCGGCGCGTTTGTTATGGAACACGTAATTCCCAAGACAGAATATATTGTTGATTCGATTATTAATGCCTGCAAAAAAAATCCCGCCAAAGCAAACAAAGAAATAGAAAACATTATTCGCAATCGTATGCGCATTTGCTTTATAACAAAGGAACAGGACAAGGGTTTGGGAAGAAAAATTCCTGCTGACTTGGAGAAGAAAATTCTTAGCGGCAAAACAGTTCCTGAAAAAGAACTTTTCGCCCGGTATTTTGAAAGCAAGAACGCGAAACTTAAGAATGACACCATATATAAAATCAAAAAGGTTGAATTCAAAGACGGCCGCGCGCATATAACGACAGACAAGGGATTTGTGATTTAAAAGTACGGGGGAATTATTATGAAAAAGAATTATTTGAAACTATGCGCAACAGTTTTTGCGCTTGCGATTGTGACGGCAAGCTTTACTGGCTGTTTTTCTTGTTCTTCTCCAAAGTCAAAAAAACATATCGCCGCCATTATTAGGCCTACAACAGAGGAATTGACGGCTGAGCGCTTAAAGCTGGAACAATATGTAGAGAAAAAAGCGAAAGAAGCGGACGAGGTGGAAAAACAGACACGGGGGATTTATGTTTTCACTTACGAGCAGCTGATGAAGAAGTATGGGTTTACGACAGTAGGCGATGTGCAACTTTTCTATGACGAAATAGAAGCAGTTATTTCTTCTAGAAAAGACTTCCGTCTTGTTGACAGGGGCAGGACAAACGACGTTCTTAAGGAACACGAGTTTTCTCTTTCCTCTTTTTCCGACTCAAACAAGGTTGCGGAAATTGGAAAGGCCCTTAACTGCGACACTTTGATTTATTTTGAATCTGATAGGCCATTCCCAATACAAAATCCAAGTAAAGTTATCCAAACCGTTCGAGTTGAGTTTTTTGATGTCAATACTTTTTCAAAGAAGGTGGTCGTTGTAAACAAACCGCTAGGCGGTAGCGCAAAGTCTGCACATCCTTTTATGTGGGGCAAGTCAAAAAAGGCTCTGCGAAAAGTTGATATAGACTGACATGGCAAAAAGGAAATTTTTTATGGAAAAAATATCATTTGCAATTCTAGCCTTGGCGGCGGCGCTTTGCGTTCTTTCTTGCTCAAAAAAGAATGACGATGTTGCTGACGATAGGGTTGAACTTGAAGAACGGGAGAGCGAGCCTTTTGCGGAAAAGCCAAAAGTTCGCACGATAGAAATTTCTTCAATAAAATATGCCACTGGCGTCGCTTCCGCCGACGTCGCTGTCCTTAAGGCAAAAATCATAGAGGCGCTTTCAAACCGCGGCAATGTCCGCGTGATAGACCGCAGCCGCATAAACAACGTTATCGACGAGCACCAAAAGCAGCAGTCGCTTTGGGCCAGCGACGAAGGCAGGGCGGAAGTAGGCCGCCAGTATAACGCCAACGCCTATGTTTACCTAGAGGCCATAAGCAAGGATGAAATCCAAGTGACGATAGAAGACTTGGACACGTTCCAGCAGCTTGTAAAACTTGTGAACCTGAACAATGTGTCGGAAATCAAGACTTGGGATTTGTCAATTTTATCTTTATAAAACAAAGGAGAAATCAAAATGAAGAAATTTATTGTTGCGGCCTTTTTGGCTCTTGCCGGCGCCTTTTTGTTCGCCGACAATACTGTCGCGGTTCTTGAGTTTGAAACAAAAGACGCGGACTTGCGCTCAAAGATGCCAATCCTTACGGATATTTTCCGTTCGGAGCTTGCGAACACCGCGTCTGTGAATGTGGTTGACCGCGCCAACACCGACAAGGCTCTTGCCGAAATTGCCTTGCAGCAGTCGGCGATTATGTCCAGCGCCAACGTAAAGTCCGTCGGCAACATTCTAAACGCGGACTACCTTGTTCTTGGAACTGTCGCTGTTTTGATTGACGACCCTGAAACGCATTCTGAATTCACCACCCGCGAGGAAGAGGTAAACGGCGGCTTAGTTGGGACTGTCGGAAAAGGCTTGTTCGGCGACAGCGCCAAAAAGACGCGGACTGTGACGGACGAGCATAAATACGTCGTTCAAGAAAAAAGAATAAACGTCGTCGTGCAAATGCTCGATGTTGAAACCGGCGGCATTGTCGCATCTTCCCGTCTTGACATTCCCAAATGGAGCGAGTTTTCAAAATACGCTTCCGACCTTGCAAAGCCGCTTTCCGCAAGGCTTGGCGGCATGTCAAAAATCAGAAAGGTCGATCCCGGCATGTTCTACGGCGAATGGGAATGCGAAATCTCGAACAACGGAATTGTGGATTATTACTTGATAAACTTTGGCGAGAACAACCGCGTTACAGTTACCGTTGAGTCCACCAACCGAAGGGGAAAGACCACAACTTCCAAAGGCCGCGGCCGTTTTGTCTACAGCCAAGAAGACAAGGTTTTCGCTCTTACGGTCAATGCTATGGCCGGCGGAGTGGAGCATATCACAAAGATTAATTGGAAGTCCATCGTAAGCCCTTCTAAGGACGGAAGGTCGTTCACTATGACGGTTCCCGTTTCTTCTTTGGAAGGCTCTGCCAAAGTTCGCGGAGACTTTTACCGCGCTGACTAAAAATCATCCAAAAATCAGTTTTTTCGCTGATTTTTCTTTATATTATGTATGGGAAAATTTCCCCCGATTTATCTGGCAAAAAGGCCGGTTAACCGCGGTTAAGCGGGAATCGGGGTTTTTATTGGAGGCGCTCTATGTACGAATTGAAGGTGTTCCGTTTTTTGGAAGAACAGTATCAGGCTTTGATAAAGCAAGGCCTGATTCAATTGGAATGCAACTGGGCTGAAAATCCGATAAAAATGAAGGGCGACGACAAAAAAGTGTATACTATATTGGTAAAGCGGTATATCAGCACTACCGAAGCCGATGAGTTGTATGAGCCGGAAATAAAAACCGGCGTTCAAAAAATGATTCTTGACTTTTTTGTGATTTGCAGAGAGTATTGGGTTGATTTGGCGAAGTATTACGAAACGCATTTTTTTGCCGAGCATAGAGACGCCACTCTATTAAATATTCCCGATGAAGTCCGTCATGAAGCGGCCAAAGCGTGCAGAATGGATAGATACGAATTTATATGCAGGCTTTCCTCAAAGCTGCCGTTGAAAAAACATTATAAGCTTTTAAAGCTTGAAGGCAGGATATGATAACCTTTGGCGGGCAAAAATACGACATTCCGCAAGAATACGTTCTTTCCTTGCTAAAAGAAATGGAGCGGCCTCTTGCCGCAGCTCTGGCAAAAAAGAACGGCTTGGAGCTGCCCAAAGATTTTTATGCGGAGGACGGCGACGGCGATAACGGCGGCGAATCTTGCGGCCGCGTCCCTGCAAAAGAAGAACAAATTGCGCGGGCGGAGGCTTTTATCGAGAGGCGCTTGCGCGTTTACAGCCGCGGCCTTTCGCTAAAGGAAAGCAAGCTCGCCGCGAGCCTTGAGTCCGACTCTGGCCAAGAATCGGCGGGCGCTCCGTTCGTTTACATTGTGACCAACTACGAAAGCGGCGACGACTACACCGCCTTTTGCTACGGAACTACCGACAGAAAAGAAGCGCTTCGTTTTGTCGAAGAGGAGCGCAAAAAATGGACTGAAGGCTGGGCGACTCACGCGCTTTTGTGGCGCTGCGCCCTAAACCTTTGGGGCGGAGAGAAAATTCTTTGGGGCGTTTACAGCGTTCAAAAAGACCAGTGGCTTTCGGACTACAGCGTTGACGAAAACGAAACGATTTTCTTTGACGGCCAAGTTCTTAAAAAGGGCCCGCGTTCCGTTCCCAATGTTGGAACTTTTGTTTGCCCGATGACGGCTAAGGCTGGAAAAAAATATTATTGCAAGTTTGTTGAATAGGAGGCGCATATGAAGTCTAGATTTTTGATCGCGGGAGCGGTTGTGGCGCTCGCCATTTTTTCCGCCAGCGCGGAAGAGGAGCAAAAGCAAAGCACCTACAAGAAGTTGACGGGCCTTTTGGATTCCGTCGCGCAAAAGGTCGGCCCAGCCGCAAAAAAAATCGCTGAAAGCGCCGCCGCCGACGCGCAGCAAAGCATTAAGGATTTTGCGGATGACTTAAGCGCGCCCGAGGAAGAGCAGAGCGGTTTTGCAAAGGCTTTCAACAAATTTTGCGACACTGAGCCTTGCGCAAACCTTGGATGGCATGGAGATACCGGCGAAAAAGTCCCTGACGGCGTGTTTCGCGGCGGCCGCATGGAGCAATAACGGCCCTCCAGGCAGCGTCCAGCGGACGCGGTGGCCCCGCTCGAACAAACGATTGATCTCTTTCCAACAAAAATACGAGCGGCCTATTCCATAAAATACGTCTTCATCAAGCCCTTGCCCTTGACTTCAACGTCCTCGCTTGAGCCGTAGTAGACGGCCGCCTTTGTCTGCTCGTAGGTGGCTTCCGAAACGTGGATTGTCATAGGCTTTCCGGTGCTTTCCATTCGGCTGGCCACGTTGACGGTGTCGCCCCAAATGTCGTAGATGAACTTTGACTTTCCGATTACTCCGGCCACCAAGTTGCCGGTGTTGATGCCCAAGCGGATTTGAACCTGGATATGCGAGGCGGCGTTAAATTCAACTACGTCGCGGATAAGGCCCTGCGCGAATTTCACCATCTTAAGCGCTCCGCCGTTGTCGGCTTCTTCGGTTAGGCCTGTGGCGGCCATGTATGCGTCGCCGATTGTCTTGATTTTTTCTATGCCCTCGCGTCTGGCCCGTTCGTCAAACTTTGTTATCATCGCGTTGAGCATTCCAACAACTTCGTCGGCGCTCATTCCGCCGCTCATTTTTGTAAAGCCCACGATGTCGGTGAACAATACCGTCGCGTTGGGGAATTTTTTAGCTATCGTGCGGTCGGGGTGCTCGGTAAGCTCGGCCGCCACTTCTTGGGGAAGAATGTTAAGCAAAAGCTTTTCGGCTTTTTCGTTGGCGATTTTAAGGTCGCGGGTGCGTTCCGCCACTTTTTGCTCCAGCTGGATTTGGTAGCGCTTCATCGCGCGCCACTTTAGCCAAACCGCAAACGCCGCCAATGTCACGACCGCGAGCGCGAGCAAAATCCAAAAGCGCTTTAGCTGCCAAATGTACGGCTCCTTTATGATTGTGATCGGATCGCTCGGCTCGCTTTGAACGTCGTCGCCGTTCCGCGACATTACTGTAAAGTAATAAGTTCCCGGCTTTAGGTTGGTGTAGGAAACGTTTCGCAGGCTGGACCAGTCGGAGTATTCCGATTCAAAGCCGTCCAGCTTGTAGCTGAATTTGATTTGTTCCGACGAGATGAAGCTTAGCCCCGTGAATTTTATGCTAAGGCGCTTGGCCGAAGGGGAAAGGACAATCGTCTTTCCGTCGTAGTCCTTTTTTACGTTGTCCACCGAGTAGTCCTGAATTTCCACCTTGGGCGCGTTTGTGTTTCGGCCGGCCTTAATCGGGTCGTAAATTGCAAAGCCGTCAATCAAGGTGAACCACAAGCGGCCGCTGGAATCCTTCATCGAAAGCGATGTTGCCGTTACGCCGCCGGAAATCAAGCCGTCCGACGCTCCGTAGCCGGTCACGTTAAAATGCTCGCGCGTTCCCTTAAAGACGTTTTCAATGTCAAAGAGCGGCGCCGAAATGATTCCCTTGTTGCTTGTCATCCAAGCGGTTTGCGTGGAGTCAAAAAGAATTTGGAAAACGCCGTCGGTGCCAAGGCCGCTCGCCGCGTTCAAGTTTTGGAAGCGGTCGCTTGATTCGATGTATTTAGAAATTCCCGTTCCCGTGGTAATCCAAAAGTCTCCGCTGGAAGTCTCGCCGATTTTAAAAATCACGTTTCCCGATAAGCCTGTTTCGGTGGAATAGTGGCGCTCGATTTTTTTGTCTTTCAAAACGTAAATGCCGCCGCCGTCAGTTCCGACCCAAATTTGGCCTTTCTTGTCCTCGTATAGCGCCATGATGAATTCGTTGGAAAAACCGTTCTCGCGCGTGATGTTGTGGAATTTTCCGTCAGTGTGGTCAAGGATGCTCAGGCCTTGCGTGGTTCCGATGTAGTAGTCGCCGTCGGAAGCCTTTATGGCCGCGCGGCACTTGTAGCCGGCAAGTCCGTCCTTTTCGGTCCAGTTGGTGATCTTTCCGTTTGGCTCCAAGCGGATCGCGCTCAGCTTTGAATAGCAGGAAACCAAAAGCTCGTTGTCCTTTGTCACGCGGACTTCGCGGACGCGCGAGCCCTTTGTCATCTTTGTGATTTCGTTTTCGACAAACTTGTTGTTCTTGTAGCAGTAAACGCCGTCGTCCGCTCCCAGCCACACAAGGCCGCGCGCGGTGTCTTCGCAAATCGCGTTTACGGTGATCGGCATTGGAATCGTTCGGAATTTGCCTTGGCTCATTTTTTCTATGCCGCCGCGGTTGTAGGCAATCCAAATGTTCCCCTCGCGGTCCTGCATTATTTCGTTCACGTAGTCGTCGGCGATTCCGTTGCGCTTGTCGTAGTAGGTCAACATTCCGTTCCTAAAGATTGTGATTCCGCTGTCGCCCGCGTACCAGTAGTTTCCGTTGGAATCTTGCAGGATGGAATTCATCGTCGTTCCCACCGCGTGGTCGTGGCCCACGTCAAAGACTGTCTCTTCCGCGTCCTTCAAGCGAACGACGTAGTGGGGAGCCACGCCAAACCAAAGCGCCCCGCTCTTGTCCTGCGAGACTTCGTTGACGGACGGGTCCTTGATTTTTTTGATTCCGTCAAAGCGGCGGACAACGTTGTTTTCGTAAACAAAAAGCTCGTTGGCTATCGCCGTCGAAATCCAAACGCGGTCTGCGGTGTCGCAAAAAAGTTTTGAAACTTGAATCGTGCTTTCGCCTAGCTCTTCTATTCCGTCGGGAATGACGACTTGGCGCGAAGGCGTCAGGTAGCAAATGCCCGAGGCCGTTCCAAGCCAAATGTTGTTTTCGTGGTCTTCGCAAATCGCGCGGATTGAGTTGTGGGGAAGTCCGTCGTCCTTGGTGAATTTTATCGTGTCGCCTGCGGGCGTCATGCAAGTGACGCCTTCGTCGTTGTGGCCTATCCAAATGTTGTCGTCGGAATCTTGGTAAATCGAGCGCACCGCCGTAAAGTCGTACTTGGGGTCAAGGCTTCTGTTGAAGTTGACGAACTCCACGCCGTCAAAGCGCACAAGGCCGTCGTATGTTCCTATGTAAATGTAGCCTTTTTTGTCCTGCATGATGTCGGTGATTGTCATGCCGGGAAGCCCGTCTGCGGTGGTGTAGTGCCTGCGCACAAAGTCGTTCAAAAAAGTTTGGTCAACGTTTCCTTTTGCGGCGGACTGCGCGAACGCCGTTCCAAAAATCAAAGTCAAAGCAAGGGCAAAAAAAGTCTTTTTCATAACTCTCTATTATAGCGCGGTTTTTGCCATTTTGCAAATTTTCCACGTTGCTGTCATGCTGAACTTGTTTCAGCATCTGTTGAAATTCTCTCTTGAACAAAATGCATAAAATCTGTAAAATTATAAAGTTAAAGAGAGAGCCGCGCATAATTATGCAATTTTTATTGACGAGGAGAATGCCATGAAAAATCTTACCGATAAAGCGTTGATTAAGCAGCTTACTGTCCTTGCCCAAAAGAACGACCCAATCAACCCAAAGCTTTACGAAAAATTCGACGTCAAGCGCGGCCTTCGCAACGCCAACGGAACCGGCGTCCTTGTAGGCCTTACCACAATCGGAGACGTTGTCGGCTACGAGCTTGACGAAAACAAAAACAAGATTCCGATTCCAGGCCGCCTTTTGTACCGAGGCTACGACGTGGCCGACTTGGTTCACGACACAGAAAAGCGCGACGAATTTGGCTACGAACAGGCAGCCTACCTTTTGCTCTTCGGCGCCCTTCCCACAAAAAAGCAGCTGGCCACGTTCACCGAATATTTGGGAAGTCGCCGCGTTCTTCCCGAAAACTTCACCGAAGACATGATCATGAAGGCGCCGTCAAACGACATTATGAACAAAATGGCTCGCGGCGTTTTGGCAAGCTACTCCTACGACCCCAATCCGGAAGACCGCTCTGTGGGAAACATTATGCGCCAATGCATCGACTTGGTCGCGCGCTTTTCCACGCTTGCCGCGTACGCCTACCAAGCCAAGCGCCGCTTTTACGACGACAAGAGCATGTACATCCACAACCCGCTTCCCAACCTTTCCACGGCGGAAAACTTTTTGCGCTTGATTCGCGCCGACAAAAAATACACTCCGCTTGAGGCGCAGATTTTGGACTTGGCGCTCATTTTGCACGCGGAGCACGGCGGCGGAAACAACTCGTCTTTGACAGTGCACGTAATTTCTTCGGCGGACACCGACACTTATTCCGCCATCGCCGCGGCCGTCGGCTCGCTCAAGGGCTTTAGGCACGGAGGCGCCAATATTCGCGTAATGGAAATGATGGACGACATCGAGTCTCACGTAAAGGACTGGGCCGACGACAGCGAGATTGAGGCTTACCTTAAAAAAATCGCCACCAAGCAAGCCTTTGACAAGACCGGCCTCATTTACGGAATCGGCCACGCCGTCTACACGGTCAACGATCCCCGCGCGGTTTTGCTCAACGAGCTTGCCGAAAAGCTTGCCCGCGAAAAGAGCCGCCTAAAGGAATTCCGCTTGTACAAGAAAATCGAAAAGCTCGCTCCCAAAGTTTTGTACGAGCTTCATGGAAAAAATAAAATGCTTTGCGCAAACGTCGACTTTTTTTCCGGCTTCGTTTATTCGATGCTGGACATTCCGCGCGAGCTGTACACGCCGCTTTTTGCCATTTCGCGCATCGCGGGTTGGGGAGCGCACCGCATTGAGGAAGTCGTCGCGGGCGGAAGAATCTATCGCCCCGCTTACAAGAACGTTTGCGCCGAGCGCCAATACATTCCGCTGGACAAAAGAAAGTGACAGAACGGCTTGACAAAATTTTAACGCACTCAGGATTCGGAACGCGAAAGGACGCGAAGAGAATTCTTCGCAAGGGACTTGTCACGGTCAACGGAGAAGTCGTCCGAGACTCTGACTTTAAGCTTGACTTGGAAAAGGACGAGGTCGCCGTGGACGGAGAAATCCTCAGCCTTGAAAGCGAGCAGTATCTTATGATGAACAAGCCCGCTGACTATGTTTGCGCCAACAAGGACGGCCTGCATCAAACGGTTTTTTCGCTTTTGGACGAAGCCTTTAGAACGCCGTATTTTGAAAGCCGCTTGCATTTGGTCGGCCGCCTTGACGTAGACACCGAAGGCCTTTTGCTTTTCACCACCGACGGCGATTTGACGCACCGCCTCATAAGCCCAAAAACTTCTTGCCCTAAAAAATACTTTGTCCGCTTGGAAACGCAGGTCGCCCAGGAAGCGCGCGCGGAAATAGAAAAAAAATTGGCCGCCGGCCTTGAAGTTCCGCCGGAAGACCACGAAAAGGAATTCAAGGCGCTTCCCGCCAAAATCGAATGGACCCAAAAAGCCGACGAAGTTTTCCTTACAATCACCGAAGGAAAGTACCACCAAGTTAAGCGAATGTTCGCCGCGCTTGAAAACCGCGTCGTCTACTTGAAGCGCGTCCAAATCGGCGGCCTTGCCCTTGACCCAAGCCTTGATTTAGGCGAATATAGAAAACTGACATCACAAGAATTAGCGGCGCTATAGGAGGACAAAAAATGACAGACATTGAAATCGCCCAGGCGAACGTGATGGCCCCGATTGACGAAGTGGCCAAAAAAATCGGAATCTCAAAAGAAGACCTTGACCTTTACGGAAACTTTAAGGCAAAAATCAGCTTGAACAAATTGCGCGAATTGCAAGCCAAGGCCTCAGACAAGTCCAAGCGCGGAAAACTTATTTTGGTCACGGCCATCACTCCCACGCCCGCCGGCGAGGGAAAGTCAACCGTCAGCGTAGGACTAGGCGACGGCCTTGCTAAAATCGGAAAAAAGGCCGCGATCGCTTTGCGCGAGCCTTCGCTTGGCCCCTGCTTTGGCGTAAAGGGCGGAGCGTGCGGCGGCGGCTACGCGCAAGTCGTTCCTATGGAAGACATCAACTTGCATTTTACAGGCGACATTCACGCGATCAGCATTGCCAACAACTTGATCGCCGCCTTGGTTGACAACCACATCCAGCAGGGAAACGAATTGCAGCTTGACCCGCGCTCAATAACTTGGAAGCGCTGCGTCGACCTTAACGACCGCGAGCTTCGAAACATCGTCGCCGGCCTTGGAAAGCGCGTTGACGGCGTTCCGCGCGAGGATCACTTTCAAATTTCGGTCGCGTCGGAAATTATGGCCATCGTATGTCTTTCAAAAAGCATTAGCGAATTGAAGGAAAGAATCGCCAACATCACGATTGGCCAAACCTACGGCAAGCGCGCGGTAAAGTTCGGTGAGCTTAAATGCCAAGGGGCCGTCGCCTCGCTTCTAAAAGACGCGATTCGCCCCAACATCGTTCAGACGCTTGAAAAAACTCCGGCCTTCATTCACGGCGGCCCCTTTGCCAACATCGCGCACGGCTGCAACTCGGTGAACGCCACTCTTTGCGCGCTTGCCTCCGCCGATTACGTCGTCACCGAAGCTGGCTTTGCCGCCGACTTGGGCGCCGAAAAATTTATGGACATAAAGTGCCGCGCCGCAGGCATCGAGCCGAGCGCGATTGTAATTGTCGCCACTGTCCGCGCGCTAAAAATGCACGGCGGCGTTGACAAAAAAAGTCTCAAGGAGCCAAACGTCGAAGCGCTCAAGAAGGGCTTTGAAAACCTCAAGGTTCACTTGGAAAACGTCGCCAAGTTCGGAGTGCCCGCCGTCGTCGCGGTCAACAAATTCATCACCGACACCGACGAAGAAATCAAGGCCTTGCAAGACCTTTGCGCGGCCAACGGCTCCAAGGCTGTTTTGTGCGAGGCTTGGGAAAAGGGCGGGGAAGGCGCGGCGGAATTGGCCCGCGCTGTCGTGGCCACAATCGACGAGGGCAAGTCCAGCTTCCATCACTTGTACGAAAGCGACTTGCCGCTAGCGGAAAAGATCAAAAAGCTTGGCCGCGAGATTTACCGCGCCAAGCACGTTGAGTTTGAAGGAAGCAGCCTCAAAAAATTGCAGGAATACGAAGAGGCGGGCTATGGGAATTTCCCGGTATGCGTGGCCAAGACGCAAAACTCAATCAGCCACGACCCCAAGATGATTGGCGCTCCCAGCGATTATGTTTTCCCGATTCGCGACGTTCAGCTTTACAGCGGAGCGGGCTTTGTCGTGGCGCTTGCCGGAGACATCATGACGATGCCGGGCTTGCCCAAAGCGCCCGCCGCTCTTAACATCGACATCGACGACGACGGAAAGATAACCGGGTTGTTCTAAAGCGCCTTTTTAATAGCCGCGAGCAAGTCGGCGTATTCTTCAAAGGCTGGGTATTGCGGGTAGTCCTTTTTGATTTGCTCGGTGGAGCGGAACAAAAAGCCCGCCTTGCTGGCTTGAATCATTCCAAGGTCGTTGAAGGAGTCGCCCGACGCGATTGTGTCGTAGCCGATGGATTGCAAGGCCTTGACGGTCGTCAGCTTGGACTTTTCGCATCTCATCTTGTAGCCGGTGATTTTTCCGTCCGGCGCGACCACAAGCTCGTTGCAAAAAATTGTCGGCATTCCAAGCTTTTTCATAAGCGGCGCCGCGAACTGGCTAAAGGTGTCGCTCAAAATTATCGTTTGGCAAACCGAGCGCAGCTCGTCCAAAAATTCTTTGGCGCCGGGGAGCGGGTCAATCGTCGCGATTACGTCTTGGATTTCCTTTAGGCCAAGTCCTTTCTTTTCCAAAATGTCAAGGCGGAATTTCATCAGCTTGTCGTAGTCAGGCTCGTCGCGCGTCGTTCGGCGCAATTCAGGGATTCCGCTCGCTTCCGAAAAAGCGATCCAAATTTCGGGGACCAAAACCCCTTCCAAATCAAGGCAGGTTATTGTCATAATGAAACTGATTTTAGCGCAAACGCGCGGACGGCGCAAGCGGCGCTTTTTTGTCTTGCAATCGATTTTTTTCGCTCGCGTTCAGAAAAAATTTGCTTTATTTTCCCAACCGTGTTATAATATGTTAAACGCGTGAAAACAAAGCGCGAATTCTTTTTAAGGAGCATAATATGACAAAGACAGTTAAAGCGGTGGGATTTGAATTGGAACAAAAGCAGTCGGACATGATAGAAAAAAAGTTGAAGCGCGTTGACTACGCCGACGACTTGATTATCGACTTGATTACCCAAGTAAAGCATGACAAGCAGTACGCCTTTGACATTACGGCAAATTTCCGCTGGGGCGCGCAGGCTCACGTCGCCGCCGAAGACTTTGACTTTGGCGCCGCGCTGAACAAGGTCATGGACGTTTTGGACAATAAGATTAAGAAAGAAAAGGACAAAATCCAGGGCAAGTAATAGCGCTTGACACCAAGCCGCAAATTGTGTATAGTATACACTATGGCTGAAAAAAAGTGGACAGTGCTGGACCTCTTGAACCTGGACTTGTCGGGCCACGACGCGATTAACTTGCGTTGTGTCGCCGGCCGCCGCGGGCTTTCAAGGGAACTCACTGTTCCGGAAATAAACAGGCCCGGCTTGGGCTTGTCGGGCTTTTTTGAAGCCTTTGCCTACAACCGCGTCCAGCTTTTTGGACGCGGCGAAGTCGCCTACTTGAACAAGCTGTCGCAAGAAGGCCGAACGGACACAATCAGGCAGCTTTTTTCCTATCAAATTCCCTGCTGCATATTTTCTTCCAGCCGCGGCCCGACCGCTGAATTCATCGAAATAGCCGAAGAGGCTTGTTGCGCCGTTTTGGTCACCGACTTGGAGTCGTCCGAATTCATGGCCCGCCTTACCCGCGTTTTTTCAAACATTTTCGCGCCCCGCAAAACCTTGCACGGCGTTTTGGTCGAAGTTTACGGCGTAGGCATAATGCTGGGCGGGCACTCAGGCGTAGGAAAAAGCGAGACGGCGCTTGAATTGGTCGAGCGCGGCCACCGCCTTGTCGCCGACGACATTATCGAAATTCGCTGCGTAAACGGAAACACGATTTTGGGCCGCGGAGCCAACGCGCTCATCAGCCACCACATGGAAATTCGCGGCTTGGGCATCATCAACATTTCGCAGCTGTACGGAATCGGATCGATTTTGGAGCAAAAGGAAATTCAGCTTGTGGTTGAATTGGAGGAGTGGGACCCCAACAAGGTTTACGACCGCTTGGGCACCGCCGGCCGCGCCATAGACATGCTGGGCGTGAAAATTCCTTCGATAGAAATTCCTGTAAAGCCGGGCCGCAACCTGCCCATCATCATAGAGGCCGCCGCGATGAACGAGCGCCTTAAAAAGATGGGCTATAATTCCGCCCGCGACTTTAACCAAAACATCCTTAAATGGATTGAAAGCGGCGACGCGCAAGCCGCCTATTACGGAACAGAAGACGCATATTAAGATTCTTTTTTGCAAGAAACTTGGAGGATATTGTGGTAGAAAAAATTTTGACAGTAAAAAACCGGGCGGGCATTCACGCGCGCCCCGCTTCGCTTATCGCCCAGATGGCGAACAAGTTCCAAAGCGAAATTTCGCTTGAAAAAGATTCGGTTGTGGTCAACGCAAAGTCCATAATGGGCGTTATAACTATGGCCGCCGGATACAACACCACGATAACCCTTAAGGTTGAAGGCGCGGACGAACAGGACGCGGCCAACGCGATTGAAAAATTGTTTGAAGGCAAGTTTGAGGAAGAATAGGAGGAGAGCATGAAAGAGATAACTCAGGTTCAAAAGAATGTTCTTAATTATATCGCGGACTTTATCGACGACAACGGATATCCTCCCACAGTCCGCGAAGTGAGCGAGCATTTCAACAAGTCCATTCGAGCCGTTCAGGACAACATGATAGCCTTGCAAAAGAAGGGCTTTATTTCCCTTGCGCAAAAGAAGTCCCGTTCAATCCGCATTTTGGTTGACGAGCGCCAAAAAGAGCCCAAAATGTTCGTGGACAAGATTCCGCTTGTCGGAACAATCGCGGCCGGAAAGCCCCTTCTTTCTGAAGAAAATTTGGACGGATACGTCACTTTGGCCGAGCCCTTTATCCGCCCCGGAAAAAGCTACTTCGCGCTGCGGGTTCGCGGCCAGAGCATGATAAACGCCGGCATTTTGGAAGGCGACCTTGCGATTGTGGAGCAGGGCAACGACGCTGTTGACGGACAAATCGTCGTGGCCGTCCTTGACGACGCGATCACGCTAAAGCGCTACTACAAGGAGCAGAACAGAGTCCGCTTGCAGCCCGAAAACCCGGCCTTCAATCCGATTTACTGCACTGACGTCCGCATTGTCGGAACGCTTGCCAACTTGGTTCGCACTTACTAAGGCGCCATAAAATGAGCGCGCCCTTGTATCTTTTTAAAGGCCCGGAATTTGGCGAGCGAAGCGAAGCCGTGGCCGCGGTAAAAGATTCTCTCAGAAAAAAATTCGGCAGTTTGGAAAGCTATTCCTACTATTCTGTCGAGACTGAGCCGCAAGCCGCGCTCGTTCAGCTTTATTCCGAATCCCTTTTTAGCGCGTCCACTTGCGTGGTGTACAACGGCGCCGAAGTCATAAAAAAGAAAGAAGACATTGAAAAAATTGAGGCTTGGGCCAAGGGCGCCGGAGACTCTTCCGCATTGATTTTGGTGAGCGACGCGACAGCCTGCGACTCAAAACTTGAAAAAATCGTTCCAAAAGAAAACCAAAAAGTTTTTTGGGAAATGTTCGAGGACAGGAAAATTCCCTGGCTGAAGAATTATTTTTCAAAGAACGGCTATTCCGTTGACGACGACGCTTGCGAAGAAATTCTGGATTTGGTTGAGAACAACACGCAGGCGCTCAAGAGCGAATGCTCGCGCTTTTTCGCGGTCTTTGAGCCCGGCGCCAAAATCACCGTTCAAAATGTCGACCAGCTTATCGAGCACAACCGCGAGGAAAACGCCTTCACGCTTTTTGACGCGATGGCCGAAAAGGGCAAGACTCCCCAAGAGCGCCTTGAAACTTCTCTTGGCGTTTTGCAAAAAATCCGCCTGTCAAAAGACTCGTCCAGCGTCGCGCTTATCGCAGGGCTTGCCTATTCCTTTAGGCGGCTTTTGGCTTGGCACAATTTGACCAAGGCCGGAAAAACCGACGACTTTAGCCTAAAGACAAACGGCTTTTCAAGCAAAAAAAGCCGCGAGCAGCAGGGCGCCGCCGCGCGCGTTTGGACGCTGGGGCAGACGCTGGCAATACTAGCCTTGCTTTCGCGCGCCGACATGAGCATACGCTCCACGGGAAGCGGCTTGGAAGACGTTTACTTGCAGGCGTTGGTCTATTCCATCGTGGTCAAGAAGGGCGCCTCGCTGGCCGTTTGGGAAGACGGCTGGCCCGTTTATTGAGGCGTGAGAATGACAGTCCGCGGAAGCGGACAAGTGGATAGTTCCCTTGTCATAATGACGCGAAGCGTGCCTTGATTGCCAGCCCGTGCGAGCGGGCTGTTGAATCGCTACCTAATGCAAAATTAGCGAAGCGACATACCAGACGTATTATAGGGACAGCGCGTTCAGCTTTTCCTTGAGCGACTTTAGTTCTTCCGTCGTGAAAGTCAGTCCCTTGCCCATCTTTTGGTGGTCGGGCGACCACGAGCGCAAGTCGTACTTTGCATCCCGCTCGCCCCACGCGACTTTGTTCAGTTCCAAATTCCAGCCGCCCTTTCCCGTTGAAATCACGGCCACGTTCTCTTCAATCTTGAATGAAAAATCGTCCATTTTTTTTCTCCTTGCATATAAGATATAGCTTTTTTTAAAAAAAATCGCGTTTTTTTAAAAAAAACAATGAAAAAAATCAAAAAAACTTGCCTTTAATCAGAACTTGCGCTAAAATATTCTATATTTAGCATGAAAACTTTACGGAGGAAATTAATGAAAAAGGTTCTGCCGCTTTTTTGCGCGGTTTTGGCTTTGTTCTTTGTGTCATGCGCTTCGACCAAGCAGGTCGCTGACGATGACATTTCAAAATCACAGGCTGTTCACGTTGACGACGAGGAAGAGAAGAAGGAGGAAACTCCCGCTCCCGAGCCAGCTCCAGTTGAAGCGAGCGACGTTCAAAATTCTTTGGAGGCCGCCGAGAGCGCCCGCCAGGCTGCAATCGAAGCCGGCGCCAAGGATTCTTACGCCGACGCTTTTGGCCTTACGGACGCGGCTTTTGAGGCTCTCAAAAAATTGGACGACGGAAAGAACCACAGCGCCGAGTATGCCGAAATAAAGGCCCGCTTTGACGCTTTGGCCGCCGCGGCTAAAGCCAAAAAGCTTAAGGAGCGCATTGACCAAGAAGGCTTGGCCCAATACGCAAAGGCCGACTACGACGCGGGCGAAAAGGCTTTGGCCGAGTTTGACGCCATGGCGGCCGCTCCTCTTACGCCCGGCGCCGCGTTGAATCAAAAGGCTTCGGAAGCCTACAACGACTATTACGCGGTTTATTTTAAGTCTTACAAAAAGCTGGCCGCCGACGAGCGCAAGAACGCGATTGCCCAAAAGAGGGCCGCCGACGCCGTAAAGGCGCAGGTCGCCCGCAAGAGCGAATACGCTTCTGGAATTGAATTGATTAAAAAAGGCGATTCCAACTTTGCCACTCAAAATCCGGAGGCCGCCTACAATTCTTATAAAGAAGCCTCGCAAAGCCTTGAGGCTCTTGCCAAGGATGTGGCTGCCAAGCGCGCCGAGGCCCAAAAGGCCATAGAAGAGGCAAAGGCAAAGGTCAAAGCCTCCAGCGAATACGCCGAAAAGGCCGACATTGAAAAGCCGCTTGGAGACGAGCCTGTTGCCGGCATTGAGTCTGAGGACACCGTTCTGTTGAAGCAAGATGACTTTGCCAATCCCGACGAGCAAATTATACAAATTCAGGAAAGCATTATAATCAACGGTGGAAATCCTGACGAGCAAATTATACAAAAGCAAGAAAGCGTTATAATCGACGCGGGAGAGTGAAGATGAAAAAACTAGCGATTCTTTTGGCCTTGACCGCTTTGTTCAGCGCCTTTGCCGTAAGCTATAAGAACAACACATACCAAAAACTCGCGGACGAATACGCCAAAAAGGCCGAGGCCGCGCTTGACGCCGGCGAGTACGCCCTTAGCGAAGAGTACGCCGCCAAGGCCGCCGAAAACGCGGAGCTTTCAAAGGCCTACATCGACAGAATGATGGCCCGCGGAGAGGCTGAGGCCGCCATCGCGCAGGCGCAAAAAAAATTGGATTGGGCAAAAAGCGTCGGCGCTGACAAGACTTTCCCCACCGCTTATTCAGCTGGCGAAGAAGCTCTTGGCAACGCCAATTCCGCTTTTGAAAAAGAAGATTATTTGAGCGCCTTGCAATACGCCAATGCCGTTAACGACGCTCTTGCGGGCGTTCGCGAAGTGACGCCGCTTCCGCAGTTCTATGTCGTTCGCCCCTGGGCCGAAACAAAAGACTGCTATTGGAACATCAGCGGCCGAAAGTACGTTTACAACAACCCGCTTTTGTGGGAAAACTTGTACCAGGCCAACAAGAGCAAGATGCCGCGTCCCAACGACCCCAACTTGATTCTTCCCGGAATGAAGATGGAAATTCCGAGCATCGCGGGCGAGTTGCGCGAGGGCGTTTACAGCCCCAAGAAGGACTACGAGCCGTTTACAGGCAAGTAAGTAAAAGATTGCCGCGTCACGCGCGGCAATGACATGAAAGCCGCAATAACAAGACTACAATGTCATTCCCGCGCTCAGACGCGGGAATCTTTTTTTAAACCACTGCAACTCCGTCGGAAGGCGCGCAGGCAAAGAAGCCCGCGTCGTGGCCTATGGCGGCGGTGTATGTTTTTTGAACGCTGTCGATAAAGGAGTCAACTTTGTCGGCGCGGACAAGGGCTATGGCGCAACCGCCAAAACCCGCGCCGGTCATGCGCGCCCCAATGCAGGATTTCTGCGCGTTGGCCGCGTCTGCCAGCGTGTCCAACTCAATTCCAGTCACCTCGTAGTCGTCGCGCAGCGAGGCGTGCGACTGCCGTAAAAGTTCGCCAAGCGCGGCCAAGTCGCCGGCCTTTAGCGCGGCGACGGATTTTAGGACGCGCTCGTTTTCGGTGACGACATGGCGGGCGCGGCGCAAAATCGTTTGGTCTTTTATCGCGCCTTTGACGGCCTCGAATTGCGGGGCTGTCAGCGCGCAAAGGTTGGGCAAGTCGCGGGTGTTGGAAAAAGCTCCGCCCGCCGGCAAGGGCAGGGCCGCCGCTTTTAGCTGGGCAAGCGCGCTTTCGCATTCGGCGCGGCGTTCGTTGTACTTTGAGTCGGCAAGCTGGCGCTTTTTCTTTGTGTTCATCACGACAAATTTGTAGCCGTCCATTTTTAGCGGAACGTATTCGCATTCCAGCGTGGCGCAGTCCAAGACTTCCGCCGTGTCTTTTTTTGCCGTGGCGATTATGAACTGGTCCATGATTCCGCACTGGACGTTCATAAATTCATGCTCGCTTTGCTGGCCAATCAGCGCGATGTCCTTTCGCGAAATGTCAAAGCCAAAAAGTTCCGACACGGCGTAGGCAAAGCCGCATTCAAGCGCGCTGGAAGAAGAAATTCCCCCCGCCGGCGGAACGTTGGACGAAATCAAAACCTCAAAGCCGCAAGGAAAGCCGCAGCCGCGCTTTTTTAGAATTGAAAGAATTCCGTTTAAATAATTGGCGTAGCTGTTTTCTTTTTTGTAGGAAAAGTTTTCGCCCGCGTCAAATTCAAACGTTCCTTCAAACTGCAAGTCGTTGTAAATTATTTTTGTGTCCGCGCGCTTGCGAACGGCAAAATACATGTAGCGGTCGATGGCGGCGGGAAAAACTTTTCCGCCGTTGTAGTCGATGTGTTCGCCGATGATGTTTATGCGGGCCGGAGAGCGGAACAAAAGCGCGCCGTCCGATGAGCCGTAAAACTTTTCAAACGCAGACAAAAATTCCGCGCGGTCAAAAATTTCAGAATTGTTTTCCATTCACTCGCTCCTATTGCTTTATGTTGAATTTGTTTATGTAAAAAATAGTAAAGTCCTGTATTCTTCCGATGAACTGGCGCTCGACTTCCGCGATTATAAGCGGGACGCGGGGCGCGCGGAGGCCTCCCAAGGCGTAGACGTAATAGTCGTCGCCCCATTCAAAGCAGGCGATGCCGGCAATCATGTTGCGCTCTTTTACCGCCTTGAAGGACTTCCACATAAGCGGCGTGACGTTTTGCTGCGTAAAATAAAAGCCGTCCGGGCCCCATTCGATTCGCAGCTCTGAGTCGTAGGCTGAAAGCATGTCCATTTTTATATGCGAGCCGATTTGAATCCAGTTGGGGCCGTCGTTTCTAAAGCGGCCTTCCACCAAGGGAAAAAGAATTCTGGACTTTCCTTTTTTTTCGTCCGTGTAAATTATTTCTTTGTAAAGGTTTATGTCCTCGAAAATTTTTATTGCCTGCTCGATTGCGTTTTGGTTTTCGTTTTTTGGCATCTTGTAGACGATTTCGGCCAAGTAGTTCGCGTCAACGCTTTTTGCAAGCTGAATCGCTTTGTCGGCGTAGGGGTTGACTCCGTTTTGCAGGGAAATGTTCTTGCATTTTCTTATGTTGCGGATTACGATTTTGCCGGAAGCCAAATCTTGCAGTTCGCCGCTTTTCCACGTTGAAGAGAATGACGGCGGAAAGTCTTGCGCGAAGATGGGAGCTCGAAAAAAAGCGGAAATCGCGAAAAGCGCCGCGAACAAAAAGCGTTTTGTCATGATGGTGATTATATCAGTGAAAAGATTGGCAGGTCAAGACCGGGTCAAGCCCGGTCAAGTCCGCCAAAATCGTTTGCAAGCCTAAGAAGCGGCCGCCACTAGCAAAACAACGCGAAGCGTGGTATAATAATCGCGCAATGGAAAAGACTGTTTACATTTTTGGCCACAAGAATCCCGATACCGACGCGGTCGTGGCCGCCGCCGCCTACGCCAAGCTAAAAGAGCTTTTGGGCTGCAAGAATTACGTCGCGGCGCGCGCGGGTCACCTTAGCCCGCAAACCGAATACATCTTCAATAAATTTAAGGTAAAGCCGCCGGAGTACATTCCTGAGCTTAATCCCAAGACCGCCTTTTACATGAACGAAGGCTGCGCCACGGTGAACGAAAACACTTCCCTTTGGGAAGCGCTCAAAAAAATCGACTCCGCGCAAAACCAAGTGCTTCCGGTCGTTGACGACGGCGGCTACTACAAGAGCCTTTTGCACTACAACGAGTTCGCGAAGAACGTTTTGCTTTTGATGAATCCGGAAAAGAAAACGCCGGTTACGACAAGCATCGACCTTATAATGAAGACGATGAAGGCGCAGCCGATTATCGTAAAGAACCAGTCGGAGCTTTTCAAGGCCTCGATTTTGGTCGGCTCTTCGGCCACCGAAAGCTTTGTGCACAAGCTGGACCAGCACAAGTCAGAGCAAATGGTCGTCATCGCGTCCAACCGTCCGGAGATTCACGAGCAGTGCATCGACGCTAAGGTGCGGCTTTTGGTTTTGACCAGCGGCCACGTTCTTTCAAAGGAACTTCGCGACAAGGCTGAAAAAAACGGCGTCAGCGTAATCATTTCGCCATACGGAACTTCTTCCACCTCTATGCTCATCGCCTATTCAACGCCGGTAATCGTTATGGCCGACCGCTCGATTCCCGCCGTCCACGCCAGCGACACGATCGGCAAAATCAAGCCGCTTTTGCGCGAGTCGCCTTGCCGCTGTCTTCCTGTCGTTGACGACGAATACAAGGTTATGGGCGTGATTTCGGAAAGCGACCTGCTGCGCGAGCCGAACGTGGAATTGGTTTTTGTGGACCACAACGAGGCAAGCCAAGCGGTTGAGGGCTTTGAGCACTACAAGCTTTTGGAGGTCATCGACCATCACCGCATCGGAACCTTGAGCACAAAGAATCCGATAACCTTCATCAACAAGCCTGTCGGCTCGACGTCGACTTTGATAACAGGCTTGTTCCGAGAGAACAAAATTTCGATTCCGATGGAAACCGCCCAGCTTTTGCTTTGCGGAATTTTGAGCGACACGCTTATCTTAAAGTCCACCACGACTACGGACATCGACCGCGAGGCCGCCGAATACTTGGGCGCGATAACGAACCTTGACCCGCAAGCGCTGGGCGAAGAAATAATCAAGGCCGGAAGCGGAATCGCGGGACGCGGCGCGGCGGAAATCATCAACCAAGACTTAAAGGAATACAACGAGGGAAAAATTTCTTATTCGGTCAGCCAAATCGAAGTTGACAACACCGGCGATGTTCTTGCGCGCAAAAAGGAATTTTTGGAAATCCTTGAATCGAACCGCGCCGCAAGCAAGCGCGCTTTTTGCGCCTTGTTGGCCACCGACATCACAAAGCTTGACTCAATAATGCTTGTGGCCGCCGGCGAAAAATACCAGGCGCTTTGGACTTACCCAAAAGTCGAGGACAACGTTTACTATTTGAAGGACGTCGTCTCGCGCAAAAAGCAGCTGATTCCCATGTTGACGGAACTGCTTGCAGGCGCGGCGGACTAGCGACGGTATGTCGCTGCGCTCAATTTGCGCGCCACTTGAATTACTCGTTCCTTTAAACTATAATATGTGAATGGAAGACACAAACACTCGCAAAAAAATCGTCGTTTTGGACTTTGGAAGCCAGTACGCGCACTTGATCGCGAAGCGCTTTAGGGCGCTGGGCTTTTATTCAGAAATCGCCTTGCCTTCCGCAAGCGCGGACGCGTTCAAAAACACAGTGGGCATTGTTTTTTCAGGCGGCCCGGCAAGCGTTTACGACGAAAAAACTCCCGACTTCAATTCAGAAATATTGAATCTTGACGTACCGATTTTGGGCCTTTGCTACGGCCACTACATCGTCCAGCAGGGCTACGGCGGAAAGGTTGGAAAAGCCGCCGTCGGCGAGTTTGGCTTTGCCACGTTGAACTTTGCCAGCGGAATGGGAGGCGACAGTTCCGCCTGTCCGCTTTTTAAGGGAATCTCTGGCAGCCAGCAAGTTTGGATGAGCCACCAGGACGGCGTCTTGCAAATGGGCGACGGCTTTGAAGTCGTCGGAAGCACAAAGGACTGCCCCTTTGCCGCGACGCAAAACCTTTCAAAAAAGCGCTTCAGCCTCCAGTTCCATTGCGAAGTAAAGGATACCCCATGCGGAAACCAAATCTTTGAAAACTTCGCCGCCTATTGCGGAATGGAAAAAAACTGGGACCAAGCAACCGTTCTTTCCACAATTTTGGAAAACATTAAGCGCGACGCAGGCGACAAAAACGTTCTTCTGTTTTTGAGCGGGGGCGTTGATTCGACCGTGGCGTTCGCGCTCTTGAACAAGGCGCTGGGACAAAAAAGAGTTTTGGGACTCCACATCGACAACGGCTTTATGCGAAAGAACGAAAGCGCCGGCGTAACCGATATGTACAAAAAATTCGGCTTTGAAAATTTCATCGCGCGCGACGCAAGCCAAAGTTTTTTGGGCGCGATTGCCGGCTTGGTCGATCCGCAAAAAAAGCGCCAAGCCGTCGGCGAAAATTTCATCACAGTCCGCGACCAATTTGTCGCCGAGCAAAAGCTTGACGAAAACCTTTGGCTTTTGGCGCAAGGCACCCTTTACCCGGACATCATCGAGTCGGGCGGAACAAAAAATTCCAACACGATAAAAACCCACCACAACCGCGTCGCGGGAATCCAAGCCCTGCTTGAAAAGGGAATGGTAATCGAGCCGCTAAAGGACTTGTACAAGGACGAAGTGCGCTCAATCGGAAAAACTTTGGGCCTTTCTGACCAGCTTGTGATGCGCCATCCATTCCCGGGACCGGGGCTTTCGATAAACGTTTTGTGCTCGGAAGGAGACTTGCCTGACGGCCAAGTTGAAGAAATGAAAAAAGCGCAAGCGGAACTTGACGGCATTAAGGTGGAAGGCTTTTGCGAGCATTGCGTTGCCGAACTAAAGAAATACGTTTTGCCCGTCCGCTCGGTGGGCGTGCAGGGCGACTTTAGGACATACCGCTTTCCGGCCGTCCTGCAATTCGGCGGCGAAAAGGCAAGCGAGGGCTTCTTCCACCTTCCGCATAAATGGGAAAAACTTGACGCGGCTTCGATTCAAATCACTAATGCCGCCTCGTTCATCAACCGGACAATCATTTGCCTTTACCAAAAGCCCGGCGCGGAGCTTCGCTTGCAAAAAGGCTATTGTACTAAGGACAGGCTTGACCAACTAAGAGAAGTTGACAATATCGTTTTGACGGCCCTTCACAAGTCCGGCGACTACCAAAAGATTTTCCAGCACTTGACGATTGACCTTCCCTACGCCTCCGCGCCTAACCGCGCTTCCTTTGTGTTGCGGCCGGTGGTCAGCGAAGACGTAATGACGGCGCGCTTCGCGCAATTGCCGCAAGAGCTTGT
>CADCCO010000007.1 GCA_902799965.1 uncultured Spirochaetaceae bacterium | reverse complement strand
TTATTTACTTGCGCGCTTCCGCGCGCGGGCAATCATTTTGCGCCTTATGTACGGCGACGATGCTATTGCCAGCCCGCGAAAGCGGGCAGTTGAATAAACTTCCTATAGCAAAACGGCGGCTTGCCGCCGTAGTCGGTTCCGTCGACCGACCGACGACTGGGAGCGTTTTGTATTTCTTACAATTGTGGTTAAAACTATTGTTCCGCCTTTTTAAACACAAAAAGCTTGCTGATCACGTAGTTCAACACGATGACAACGACTTGCGCGGCAAGCTTTACGGGCATTTCGGGCAGCTTTAGCCAAGTGATGAAGACCGCGATAATCGCTTCTTCCAAGAAAAGCGTGAACAAGCGGCCGCCAAAAAAAGAAAGAATTTGCTTTATGAATTCCCAGGCGCCGTTTGTCTTTCCGTCAAAAACCCAAGTGCGGTTTGTCCAAAACTGGTAGAGGACGCAAATCACCCAGCAAATGACGTTGTTAACGAGGGGGTCAAGCGGTGTCAGCCGCGCGATTCCGTAGAACAAGAAAATGTTCAAGAAAAAGGCCGTTCCGCCAAAAAACAAGTAAAGCAAGACCATTTTGTGGGCTTTGTAAAAAGGCTCGAAAATCCGCAAGACCGGCAGCGACATGATGCGGTCAAAAATGTCCGGCCGCTTTTCCGAGCTTTGCGCGCCGGCGCTTTGTTCAACTTCTTCCATAAAAATAATTATATAGAATGAACGCGGGAATTGCAACAAGCGCGCGTTTCTGCTATAGTATAAGGATATGAGCGAACAAAAAAACGAAAAGAAAAAAAATAAAAAAGACGAAGACGACCAGTTTGACTTTTTCAAGCTTTCGGCGGACGACGACGGAAAAAAGGGCGGCTCTGGCGGCGGCTCTCGCTTTCCATTTTGGCTGATTGTGGTCACGGCGATTTTGGTCTTGGGTTTTGTGAACGTGTTCTCCAGCTCGGCCAACGAGCGCATGATTGAATTTTCAGAATTCCGAAAGCTCGTTCAAAACGGAACGATAAAAGAAGTGGAGTTGAGCGACAGCTATTTTTACGGCTACGTTTCCCCCCACAGCGAGCAAAAAGAAAGCGAGCGAGCCCCACTTCCCTTCTTCATGCAAAGCTCGCGGACGCCGGACTACAAAACCGTCGGCGTTTTGTTCGAGGACTTCATCAGGCTGCTTGACGAAAGCGGAATCAAATACAAATTCATCCGCCAGCAGAACAATTACCTTTTGCAAATTTTGTTGAACATACTCTTGCCCATCGGCCTTTTGGCGCTGATGTACTTTTTCATTTTCAGAAGAATGGGCGGCGGAGCCGGCGGAATGGGAAGCCTTTTTGGAGTCGGCGGAGGCCGGGCCAAGGCGATTGAGGAAGGCAAAGTCAAAACAAGATTCGCCGACGTGGCGGGCGTTGACGAGGCCAAGGAAGAGTTGGTCGAAGTCGTGGACTTTTTGAAGACGCCCAAAAAATACACTGAAATCGGCGGAAAAATTCCCAAGGGCGTTTTGCTGGTTGGCCCGCCCGGCACCGGAAAAACCTTGCTGGCCCGCGCGGTCGCTGGAGAAGCCGGCGTTCCCTTCTTTAGAATCTCCGGCTCCGACTTTGTCGAAATGTTCGTTGGCGTTGGAGCCAGCCGCGTCCGCGACTTGTTCCGAAGCGCGCGCGAAAAGGCGCCCTGCATCATCTTCATCGACGAGCTTGACGCGATTGGAAAAAGCCGCGTCAACAATCTTGGCGGAAACGACGAGCGCGAGCAGACGCTCAACCAATTGCTCGTCGAAATGGACGGCTTTGACAACGAAAAGGGCTTGATTGTTTTGGGCGCCACAAACCGCCCCGACATTCTTGACCCCGCCCTCTTGCGCCCCGGCCGCTTTGACAGGCAGGTCACCGTCGACAAGCCCGACGTAAAGGGCCGCGAGGCTATTTTGCGCATTCACTCAAAGAACGTAAAAGTTGACCCCTCGGTTGACTTTACAGCGCTGGCCCACGCCTCAAGCGGCTTTAGCGGCGCTGACTTGGCCAACATCGTAAACGAAGCCGCGCTCCTTGCAGTCCGCAACGGACGCAAGCAAGTCATCATGAGCGACTTTGACGAGGCGATTGAAAAAGTGATTATCGGCCTTAAAAAGAAAAGCCGCGTCGAAAAGGAAAAGGAGCGCGTTTGCGTCGCCTACCACGAAACCGGCCACGCGCTCGTAAGCGCCTTCACTCCCGGAAGCGATCCGGTTCACAAGATAACGATTTTGCCGCGCGGCGCGGGAGCCTTGGGCTACACGATGTACCGCAGCGAGGACGAGCAGCTTTTGTTCACAAAGAAAGAATTGCTCGGAAAAGTCGACGGCTTGCTTGGCGGCCGCGCCGCTGAAGAAGTCGTTTTCGGCAAGGACGAAATCACCACCGGCGCGTCAAACGACATAAGCCGCGCCACCGACATAATCAAACGAATGATTACCGACTACGGCATGAGCGACAAGTTCAAGAACATGACTCTTGGAAAAAGCGGGCGCGGCTACGGCGGCGTGGCCGAGCCGGAATTGGTCCGCGAGTTCAGCGAAGAAACGCAAAAATACGTGGACAACGAAATCGCGCGCATAATGGACGAACGCTACAACGCGGCGCTTAAATTGCTAAAAAGCAAGCGCGAGCTTTTGGAAACAATCGCCAAGCGGCTTTTGGAAATCGAAACGATGGAAGGAAAGGAATTCCAAGACATCGTCGAGGCGCAAAAGCATTGCGAAGCCTTGGAAGCTGAGGCCAAATCCGAAACAAAAAAACCGCGCCGCTCCGCCAAAAAAGCGGCAGAATAAAATGTCACCCCGCATGACAAAGCGGCTAGCGGCCGTCTTCGGCGGTCAATGTCAGCGCGCGTCCCGACATTTCGTAGGCGGCGCTTGACATTATTTGCGCCGGCCGCAAGACAAGAACGTTTTTGTCTTCAACGACCGTCGGCTTTTTTCCGCGCGCCTTTTCTTTTGCCGTGGGCTCCACGGTCTTCTTTTCGTATTGAATCAAGTACACGTTGCCGATGTAGCGGTCGGCGGAGCGGGAATTGAACTGTATCACCAGGTCGTCCGCGACAAGCGAAACGCAATACACGCCGCTTTCGTTCAAGGTTTCGCCCGTTATCGAATAGGCGCCGTTCTTAAAGCTTAAGAGCGCGCCGTCGGGAGCCGACCAAAATTTTATTTCCTCAAGCCGCTCGCGCATTGAATCCAATTTTGAAGTGTCGCGCTCGCCTGTTGGGAATTCGGCGGCGCTCTTCATTTTTTTGTAGTTGCCGTTCCACAAAGCGTCGGCGCCGATTCTCATTCTAACGTCGTCGTAAACGTGGACGCGCATTTCGTCCAAGCCCGTAAGGCTTATGTCAAAGCGGCGGCGCAAATTTTCGATCGACGCGTTTACCGTGCTAAGATAAATTCCGTTCCTGTAAAGGTTGGAGTTTTGCCAATTGTAAACTTCCTGCGCGTCCCCCGCCAAGAAAATGACTTCGGCGTTTTTGTAGTCCAAGAAAATGTAGCGGATTTCGTCCTCTTCGTTGTCGGTCTTGTACCAAAGGCCGTTCAAGTAATTGGCGAACGTTTCCACCGTTCCGTCTTGAATCTTTGCAAGCTCCGCCGCCGCGATGCTTTTTCCCGCCACAAAAATTTGCCGCGCCTGCGCATAGCGCTGCAGGGCTGGATCCCATTCGTATTCAGTTTGAACTTGGCTAAGGCTGCCCGCGCCTTCCCGCGTGTCGCTTGCGTAAGTCCAAACAGGAAAGCTTCTTCCAGACGACTGCGAAAGCTCGTAAGTGTCCGTGCGGTTGTATTGCTGAATGAAAATCGTTCCGTCGCTTTTAAAGTCGCCGATTTTTGTCAAGCCGCGGCGCGAGCAATAATACATTTGCAAAACCGCGTGGCCGTCGTCGGTAAAACCCTGGTAAACAAGAGCGGTCTTGTGGTCGCCGGCCACGTCCATTCCGTTGTAAGAGAAAGACTTGAACTGCGTCACTTCCGTCTTGAGCTCGCTGACGCGGTCGTACAAAGTCGTTTGCGGATTGTAAAGGCCGATTATAATGTACAAAAAGGGGTTTCCCGCCTTGCGGACAATCAAGATTTCGTCGTCCAAGTTGTCGCCGTCCAAGTCGATTCCCATTGAGCTTAGCAAAGTCTCGTCAGGCTTTAGCGGCATGAACGAAACGACGCTTGAGTCTTCCAAGCCCACGGCGCTTTCGGTGTCGGCGGCTCCAGAAGTGCGAACGTCCTGCGAATCCGACTCGCCGGCCTCTTGGCCTTTTTCGGCGCTCCCTGCGGTTTTCTTTGTCAAAAAAACGACGAGCAGCGCGGACGCTATCAATACAAAAAAGGCGGCCAAAAATCTTCTCATTTAGTTCTCCAAGTAAGCGCGAATTCTTTGAGCCAGCGCGTGAAGGCGTTCCTTTGAAACGTCGCACTCTTCCTCAATGCCGCCCAAGGCGCCTGCGGAAGAAGAGGCCGCCCAAAAGCGAACGTCGTCCGCCTGCCTGTCAAACGCCTCGGCGCGGCTGCCTGTCGGCGCGAGCTGGCTTAAATTTGAAAGGCTTTCCTGCGCGTCCGAACTGACCAGCTGCCCCAAAAGAAGGGCCGCGCCGCTTTTTTTGGAAAGCAGGCAGGCGACCGTTTGCGGCGCGATGATTCCGTGGACTTCGGCATTGTCGTAGCGCGGAAAAAAATTCGAGCTGTAGTATTTTATCAAATTGTATTCAATTTCGCGGCGGTCGCTCAAAAACATCGCGGCGGCGCCAAGCTTTCGTTCCTGCATAAAGTAGCGCAAGTCGCGCAAAGAAACCTTTGTCCACTTGGAAAAAAGCAGGCCGCTTTTTTGCATGGCCTTGACTTCGTCCAAAACGCGGGTCAAAGATTCCGGCAGCGTGTTTTTGTTCAAGGCCGAGCTTTCGCGCGCGGCGGCCAGCATTTTTTTGTAGCCTTCCGCGCCCCAAAGGCTTTCGGACATCGCGCTTACAAAGCCAAAAAGCTCCGGGTCTTCCGCGCCGGCGCAAACCAAGGGGATTTCGGCCGTTTCCTTGACGCGCTCCAAATAGCGCAAAAGAGCGCCGTAGCTTTGCGGAACGGACAAGCCAAGCTTGCTTCGCGCCGTTTCGTAATAAGCCATTTCAAAATGGCCAAGCAAAATCGGAAGCGCGTAGTGGCCGCCGCTCTCAAGCTCGGTGGCCTTGCGGATAGAAATAGGAAGCGCGTCAAAAAGCGCTTCGTTTGGCGGCGCAAAATCGCGCGCGCGGTTTTTGACGGCCAAAGAATTTTTGGCAATCAATATAGAATGCTTTTTATGAACGTTTTTTGGAAGCGGCGCTCCCGCGTCCAAGACAGTGTATTTTACGCGGCGCAAATTCATTTTGCCCACTTCGGATTGGACGGCGGCCTGAACCCGCCCGTCAACTCCGTAAAAGGCGATTTTTACAGTTCCGGAATTTAAAACGGCGCAAACAATTAAGAAAGCCGCCGCAATCAAAAGCGCCGCTCCCCCCGCGACAAAAAGCAACTGTCTCTTTTTAAGCATGCCTTCATTCTATAATAGAAACGAATTGCCGTCAATGGCGCTTATTGACTAGCGCATTTCATTTCAATATAATTGTCGGACTATGACTGCAAACGAACTGCGCTCTAAGTATATCGAGTTTTTTAAGAGCAAAAACCATGTTGAGATTTCAGGCCAATCCTTGATTCCTGAAAATGACCCGTCCGTCCTTTTTACGACAGCCGGAATGCACCCGCTTGTCCCCTATCTTTTGGGCGAAAAGCACCCCGCGGGAACGCGCCTGACCGACTACCAAAAGTGCATCCGCACAGGCGACATCGACGAAGTCGGCGACCCCAGCCACTTGACTTGCTTTGAAATGCTGGGAAACTGGTCGCTCGGCGACTACTTTAAAAAAGAATCAATCGCCTTCAGCTACGAATTTTTGACCAGCCCCCAGTGGCTTGGCCTTGACCCCAAAAAGATTTCGGTCACCGTATTTGCCGGAGACGAGAACGCGCCCCGCGACGAGGACGCGGCCAACATCTGGAAAGAAAACGGAATGCCCGAGGACAAAATCGCCTATCTTCCCGCCAGCGACAACTGGTGGGCGGCCGGCCCCACAGGCCCCTGCGGCCCCGACACCGAAATTTTCTACTGGGTTGGCGAAGGCCTTCCGCCCGTCGGAAGCAACAAGGGCACCGACCCGGCCAACTGGATGGAAATTTGGAACAACGTTTTCATGCAGTTCAACCGCAAAGACGAAAAGACCCTGGAGCCCCTTCCCAAGCAGAACGTCGACACCGGCATGGGCTTGGAGCGAACAAACTGCATTTTGCAGGGCAAGACTTCAGTATACTTGACGGAAGTTTTCCAGCCCATCATCAACAAGATTGAAGAGCTTTCTTCCTACAAATACGGAAGCGACGGCGAAAAGGACAAGAGCGTCCGCATCATCGCCGACCACAGCCGCGCGGCCACATTCATTTTAGGCGACCAGCGGGGCGTGACTCCCTCAAACCTTGGAGCGGGCTACGTTTTGCGCCGCCTTATCCGCCGCGCCGTCCGCCACGGAATGAAGCTTGGAATCGACAAGTCTTTCTTGCCGCAAATCGCGGACGCTGTCGTGAACAACTTCAAGAACGCCTACCCAGAGCTTGAGCAAAACAAAGAAAAGATTTTCAAGGAATTGGGCGCGGAAGAAGAGCGATTCCGCCTTACGCTTAAAAACGGCGAGGCGGAGTTCCAGAAAATGCTTCCCAACCTTATGAAAAACCCCAAAAAGGAAATTTCCGGCAAAGTCGCCTTCCGCTTGTACGACACATTCGGCTACCCGCTTGAGCTTACCCAGGAATTGGGAGCCGAGCACGGCTTTACCGTCGACATCGAAGGCTTTAAAGAAGCGGAGCGCAAGCACCAGGAGGCCTCAAAGAGCCTTGACGCCGGAAAAGCCAAGGGAGGCTTGGCCGAACAGTCGGAAATCACGACAAAGTACCATACGGCCACACACCTTTTGCAGCAGGCGCTTGTCCAAGTGCTCGGCGACCAGGTTGCCCAAAAAGGCAGCAACATCAACAACGAGCGCATGCGCTTTGACTTTACTTTTGAGCGCCCGATGACTCCCGAGGAAATCAAGCAGGTTGAGGACATCGTAAACCAAAAGATTAAGGAAGATTTGCCCGTTACAATGGAAATTCTTCCGCTCGAAAAGGCAAAGGAAGAAGGCGCCCGCGCCCTCTTTACAAATAAATACGGTGAGGACGTAAAGGTTTACACAATCGGCCGCGACCCCAAGACTGACTGGTTCAGCAAGGAAGTTTGCGGCGGCCCCCACGTTCAGCACACGGCCCAAATCGGCGACTTTAAGATTACAAAGGAACAGTCGTCAAGCGCGGGCGTGCGCAGAATCCGCGCGGTGATTAGCGGCGGATTGCCGCTGGACAAGCAATAACTTTTGTAACCAAACTATAACAAAATTGGTTTATATTGCATAAAGGAATATTGTATGAAAAGACTTGCTATTGGAACAATTATGGCTTTGGCCGGGATTTTTGCCGCCGGCGCGCAAGCCTCGCTTTTGCAAACTTTGGCCGTAGTCAAATAC
Source organism: uncultured Spirochaetaceae bacterium (assembly GCA_902799965.1). Taxonomy (GTDB): domain Bacteria; phylum Spirochaetota; class Spirochaetia; order Treponematales; family Treponemataceae; genus Treponema_D. The sequence continues at coordinate 38,606 of CADCCO010000007.1, read as the reverse complement.
ACTGACACAGAGGCGGTCACAGTAAAAGAAGTAAAGGACATCGTCGACACGCAGGAAAAGGAAGCCAAGCGAAAGCTGACTCCCCAAGAGCGCGCCGAAACCTACGAAACTGTCATAAACCAAAAGTTGATTTTGCAGGCGGCCAAAAAGGCGGGAATCACCGCCACCTCCACCGAAATCGACGAGGCTTTCTTGACAAACATTTCCCAGCAGTTGAACCTTCCCCGCGTCTACTCTGAAAAAGAGTTGAACGACTTGGTCATGTCAAACCAAAAAATGACGTTCGCGCAGTTTGTCAAAGAGCAAACGGGAATGTCCATCGAAGAGGTCAAGAGCCAAATAATCCGCCCCGACTTGATTTGGCGGCGCTACCTTATTTCAAAGAACCAGCAGAACTTGCAGAGCGTTGCGGCGACCGACAAGGAAATCCGCGACTACTATGAATTGAACAAAACCCAGTTCATCCGCCCGGACAGCCTTAAAATGTTCTTGGTCGCCGTTCCCAAAGAAAACGACCCGGCGGCCGCCCGCGTAAAGATTGAAGGACTTCTCAAAGACCTAAAGAGCGGAAAAAAGACAATCGAGCAAATGCGCCGCGACGGCCAAGACCCCAAGACCGCCGGTTACGGAGCCGCCGACCTTTTCATTATGAAGGTTGAGCAGCACGCCGCCCAGCTTGGAGTCACTTACGAGCGCCTTTTGAACATCTTTAAGGAAGACACAAACAAGCCGTCCGAGATTTTGGAAACGGGAAACGCTTGGGAATTCTACGAGATTCTCGACAAGTACCCCTTTAAGGCTTTGGAAATCAGCGACGTAATCCGCCCGGAGTCAACCCAGACCGTTTACGAAACAATCCGCGCCTTGGTCACCCAGTCAAAGCAGTTGCAGTTGCTGGAACAAAAGCGCCAGGAAATAATCAAGTCGCTCAACACGCCCGAATACGTCACCCGCAAAAAGACCGGCGACGATTTGACAAAGCTTCTTTCTTGGTAGGCCGATGAACAGACACGATTCGCGCGTTGCCGCCGTCCAAGGAATTTATTCTTGGGACATGAACGAAAACAAGGAAGCCGCCGACCCGGCGGCCTTCAATTGGCTTGAAAACAAGAAAGAAGGCGACGACCTAACCTTTGCCCGCCTTTTGCTTTGCGGCGCGATGGAAAACATAAACGAAATCGATTCAGAAATAAAAAGCCGCCTTTCGCCCAAGTGGGAATTCGCTCGGGTGAACAAAGTGGCGCTGGCGGTTTTGCGTATAAGCGCCTATTCCCTTTTATATCAAAAAGACATCGAAAGCGCCGTCATCATAAACGAGGCAGTCGAAATAGCCCGCTCCTTTGGCGTTGACGACCAGACGGCCTTCATAAACGGAATTCTTGACCGCATGGCAAAAGAGAAGCGCTGATGAAAAAAGCCTTGGCAGTCTGCGCGGCGCTGGCGCTGTTGGGAACTTTGATTTCTTGCTCGGCAAAAAGCAGCGCCATGTCAATCACCAGCGCCCTTGACGAAGCCGACCGCTATATTGAGCAAGGCTACCCCAAGGACGCGCTTAAAATTCTAGGCGACTGCGAAAAGCGAATCTTAAATCCAATGGAAGCGATTGGCGTTTACAAGCGCTACATCGCGTTGGACAAAAAGAAAGCCGCCGAAAAAATCCTTTTAAAAAGCCTAAAGAAAAATCCCGACAACATCGAGCTGAACGCCGTTTGCGCGGCCTTCCTTAAAAATTCCGGAAGGACGGAAGAAGCCTTGCAGCGCGCAAGAGTTTTAAGGGACACAAAATATTCCGGCCTATATTCGGAACTGCGCTTTATGCAATTGGCGCAAGGCGAGCCGCTCGGCCAAGACTTTTATCTTTCCGAAGAAGCCAAGGCGCTTTACTTTGGCGCCTGGACTTCCAGCGAAGACAACGCCTGGCTTAGAAACGCAGCCCTTTGCGCGCTCGCCAAAGGCGAGTACGGCGACGCGGAGGCGCTTGCCCCAAGCCGGCTTCAAAGTCCGTCCGACGCTTACTTTTGGGCGCTCGCTTTTTACGACAACAAAAAATACGGAGAGGCCGCCGAATGTCTGCTCCAGGCAAAGGCTCTTTTGGCAAAAAACGAGGGCCGCTTTTTTGACGGAATATCCGAGCGCCGCAAAATCAACGCAGTAGAAACAACTTCGCTTTTGTCCGACTCCTACGCCTTGATGGGCGAAGAAAAGGAGGCGGAAAGAGTTCGCGGCGAGCTGATAGCGGAACTGACTATAGGGCCTGAATTTGAGACGGCCGCGCAAGTCGGAGCCTCCAAGTCTTTGCTGGGAACGATGTACTTGAACAGCGCGCTTTACGCGATGCAGCGCAACGACGAAAAGGCGGCCTACAACACGCTTACATTCGTGACGCAAAAGTGGCCGGACTTTGCGCCCGCGCTTATAGCCTACGGAAATTTCGCTTACAACAGCTCGCGGCAAATTATGGACGACCCTCTTACAAAGTCCCTTCGCGACGCGGGCGTGGCGTCGACCGATATGAAGCGCTTTGACGAGCGTCCGAGGGCTTCGGTTGCCGACGCGCTTTTACGGATGAAAGAATCAATCGCGCGCACCCACGACGACAGGCTTTACGTGGCCGCGCTTGAATTGGAAGACAAGATTGACACGTCAAGCGACGAAAGGGCGCGGCTTGGAAGAATGTACCGGGTGCTGGAGCGCAACGCGCTTGCCGCGGACTTGTATCCGGCGGAAATCGCGCAGTACGCCACACACACACTTTTGCGCTTGGACCGCTACGGCGAGGCCAAGGACTTGTTCAAAAAATACTTGGTCGCAAAATACAATTTGGGAAAAGAGCGCGAGTTTGAGGAAGACTTGGCATTGGCCTTGCGAAACATGATTTTGTGGGAAGTCGAATACGCCGCCTATTTTGCCGCCCACGAGCGCGAAACTGACTTGACCAAGCGCCTCTACGAATACGCGGTTTACGAATCGGGATTTTCTTCTTCCTACGGGGGAACGGAAATTAGCCCGGCGGCCGCCACCCAAAGCGCTGTGAACCTAGCGATGATTTATTCCAGCACAGGCAACAAAGACAAGGCCTTGGAATTATACGGACGGGCGCAGGGCCGCGCGACCGACAACTTTTTGAGGTCAGACATAATGTACAGGCTTGCTTGCGTCTACGACGCAAAAAAAGACGAGGCGGCCGCCGTCAAAGCGCTGGAGTACAGTTTGTACTTGAATCCAGCCAATGGCCCCGCCCGCCTCTTGATGGGAAAGTTCAAGAAGTGAAAAAAGATTGCCCGATCAAGTCGGGCAATGACAGTCTACGTCAGATGTGATTGTCGGGCTTGACCCGACAATCCTTTACTTTTCCAAAACCGCGATGATGTCGCTCATCTTGCAGATAAGATACTCTTCGCCGTCAATCTTGACTTGAGTTCCAGAATATTTGTCGTACATGACTCGGTCGCCCTTCTTGACGGTAATCGGATCTTTTTCTGTTCCGGGACCAACAGCTTCGACAGTAGCGGTCTGAGTCTTCTCTTGCGCCGCGTCGGGAATGATGATTCCAGAGGCGGTCTTGCTTTCGGCTTTTTCGGCCTTCAACAATACACGGTCAGCTAATGGCTTTACTTTCATATTGCAACTCCTATATATGCTCTTTCCTTTAAAGATAAGAAATTTTCAGAAAAAAGTCAAATTTTTTCTGAAAAAATCGCGCAAGAGCGGGCGGGAACGGCAAGGCCGTCTTTTTGGGCCTTGCAGCCTTTTTTGCCGCTAAACAAAAGCTTTAGCCCGGCGGCTCCAGCCCCGGCGCCTTGCGGAAGGGCGGCTTTTTGCTCCGCGTCCGAAAGATTGAAAAGGCAATAAAGGGCGCTTCCGTCCGCCCGCTCGATTTTCCAAGCGGCCACGGCCGGGTTTTCCGCGTCATACGGGCTGAACTTGCCAAAAAAGGCGGCGGCGTTTTGGGTCCTGAATGAAATCGCTTTGCGGTAAAAATTCAGTATTGAATTTTTGTCGGAACTTTGCGCGTCGGCAGGGATTGTCTTTGCGTTATACTTGGACTCTATCCATTTTGTTTGCGCCAAGTCGCCGCCGCCGGATTTTCCGCCGGCCGACCAAATGAAGGGCGTTCGGATTTGCTCGTCGGGCTTGGCTCCGTTCATTCCCAATTCCTCGCCGTAATAGACAAAGGGAACGCCAGGCAAGAACAAGTAGATTGAAGCGGCCAATTTTATGGAGTCCGCGTCGTTCTTGAATTGCAAGGCAAAGCGGTTTTGGTCGTGGTTGGCCAAAAAGGGCGCGTCAATGAAAGCAGGATTTTTTGCCGCCGCCGCTTCGTAGTCGCCCGCCAAGCCCTTGGCCAGCGCGTTGTTGGAAGCCGAGCCGCTTTTTACCGCCGCGATTATTTTTGTTCCCAAGTCAAAGTGGAAGGCTGACGGAAGGCCCCGCGCGTAGTCGGCGCGAACGCCCGCAGTGTCCCAAACTTCGCCCACCATAAAAGCGTCGGGCTTTTTGGAAAAAACAAAGTCCGTCATTTCTTTCCAAAACCGAACCGCCCTATCCTGTCCGTCCGTTATGTCGGAAGGAAGCTTGACCGAATCGTACAAGTGGTTGGCCGCGTCAAAGCGAAAGCCCGACGCGCCTTTTGAAATCCAGTAGGCAAGGATTTTTTTGAACTCGTCGCGGACTTCCGGGTTGTCATGGTTAAAGTCGGGCATTCCGTGGAAATACAGGCCGCTGTAATAGGAGCCGCCCAATTCGTTCCAAACCCTGTGGTTCCAGACGGAAGCCTTTAGGTTGATTTTTGGGTCTTTGCCGTCGGTCCAGCGGTACCAGGCGCGGCGGGGATTTTTTGGGTCGGTGGAGTCGATGAACCATTTGTTGTGGACTGAAGAATGGTTCAAGGGCATGTCCAAAATGACGGCGATTCCCCGCTTTTGGCATTCCGAGCAAAGGCGCTCAAAGTCGCCGATCGTTCCGTATTGGGGATTTATGTCGTAGTAGTCGTCAACGTCGTAGCCGTGGTAAGAATGCGACGGGAAAACCGGCAAAAGCCAAACGCCGCTAACGCCCAGCGACTCAAGGTAGTCAAGCTTTGAGATTATTCCGTTAATGTCGCCGATTCCGTCGCCGTCTGAGTCGGCAAAAGAACGGGTAAAAAGGCTGTAGTAAACGCCGCTTTGCGCTTGGACGGCGCGATTTTCCTTCATTCTTGGCGCTCCAAATTTCCCGCATGAACACAGGGCCAGCGTCCCCAAAACTAAGACAAGCGCGAAAATTCTTCCCATATAAAAAAATTGTAAACGATGTTCGCCAAAAATGCAAGAAAAATCCGCGAGCGCTGACAATCAGAATCTGCGCTGAGATTCTGTGACACTACAGAAAAACGCAAAATCTGCCGATAATATAGAGAATAAGTGTATGGCTCACATAAAGGGAACTAGAAGAAAAAAATTCAAGAAGCGCCTCTCGGAACTTTTGCATTCCAACTATTTTCGCTTTGGAATCATTCTTCCCCTTTTTTATTTGTTCACCGTCTACACCGCCTATTACTGGGAAAAGAACCGCTCGATGTATTCAATCGGCGACAGCTACTGGTATTTTTTGTTCGCCTTTGTTACGGGAGTGGTGCGCTTTTCGCCGGCGACTTTTTGGGGCAGGACGATAACGCTTATTTCGAGCGTTGTGCGAATATGTCTTTACGGAACGATTCTCGCCAAGGTTTCTTCCGTGTTCATAAATTTTCAAAACCAAAGGGACAAGGGACTGACTAAATTGAAAAACTTGACAAAACACTTTTTGCTGTGCGGCTGGAAGCCCGACATGGAAACGATAATCCAAGCGGTCCTTGCCGCCAACGAAGACTTGACGCCTGACCAAATCGTTTTGATAAACGAAGCGCCGCAAGAGCAAATCGCGCAGATAAAAAGCCAGAGCGCCTTCAAAGAATTGAACTACATCTCCGGCGACTTTTCAAACGAAGAGGTTTTGAAAAAAGCGGCCGTGAACAAGGCCACGCGCGCTCTTATAATCTCCGACCAATCAAAGGGCGGAACGCAATTGGAAATCGACTCGCGCGCAGTCCTCGCCGTTCTTGCCATAAAAAACCTGAACCCTTCGATTTACGTCGCCGCTGAAATTTTCGACGCCAAATTTGAAAGCCACTTGAACATGGCCCACTGCGACGAAATCATTTTGACAACGGAATACGAGCACAACCTTTTGGCGACGGCTTCAAGCGGCAAGGGCTTTTCAAACGTAATCCGCGCGCTCATCGGAATCGACTCCAACAGCGGCGTGACGGTGGAAAACATTCCGCCAAAATTTTTGGGAAAAACCTACGGCGAATTTTCCGCGGAGCAAAATTCCGACTCCGCAAAAAAATCCATTTTGATCGGCTTGCTTTTGAACACAGGAAACTTTCAAAAGCGCAGGCTTGACGCGATTCGCGAGGCGCACAAAAACCCCAATGTTGAAATGGTCATCGACGACTTGATGAAAGTAAAGACGCTAAAAAGCAACGAGCCTGTTCTTCTGCCCGACGAGGACTTTCCCCTGCGGCGCGGAATGAGGGCGATTTATGTCCGGGTAAAGGAGGAGCCAAAAGATGAGAATGCCGACAAGTAAAATTCCTTTTGAGGAAGCGCTCCCCCGCCTTGTGAGCCTTAGCATTTTTGACGACTTTTCGGCGGAGAAAGAAGAAGACGTAGAAATGTTCAAGGCGCTTTACGAAAAATTTGGCGCCGAGTCATACGACGACGGCGACTTGATTATAAAGGAAGGCGACAGCGGCCAGAATCTTTACATTCTTTCGCACGGATCGATTCAAATTTTCAGAAAGACGCAGTTCGACGACGAAATAGCGATCGCCGATTTGGACGACAGCTTTGACGTGTTCTTTGGCGAGGCTGCTTTGGTTGACCAAGACCAGCGCTCGGCCACAGTGCGCGCCGTGGGAAAATGCGAGGTTCTTGTTTTGAACGGCGAAGACTTCGTGAATTTTTGCAACGACTACCCGCGCCTTGGCTTTTGCGTTTACAGAAAAATCACAAAGCGAATGCAGCAAGTCATAAAGCGCTCTTACAAGGACATCACGACGCTTTACGCCGCCCTATTCCGCGAAATCGAAGGAACGGATTAATCCAATGAAAGCGAAGATAAAAAAGCTTCTTGAAAAAATTTCGCGTCTGCTCGCAAACTCGTCCGTAAAAGTCTGGACGAGCGTGTTCGCGCTCTTGATGCTGATGATGATCATTATCTTCGCTTCCGAGCAAAAGACAAATTCCAGCATAAACACTTTGTTCGACGCGTTCTGGTACACGATTGTAACGGTGACAACCGTCGGCTACGGAGACATAGCGCCGGCTTCATTTTGGGGCCGCCTTTCGGCGATGGCGCTTTTGCTTGTGGGCGTGGCGATTTTCGGCGCGCTTTCGGGAAAATTCGCTTCGTTCATTTTGGACAGGCAGCAAAAAAAAGACAAGGGGCTTTTAAAAATGACAAGCATGAAAAACCATTTTTTGATTTGCGGCTGGAAGCCGGGCTTTGAAAACATTCTTGAAGGAGTGTTGGAGGCGAACCCGGAGCTGCCGCCGGAACAAATCGTAATCTTGAACAACGCCAAGCGCGCCGACATCGAAGCGATTCAAGCCAACGAAAAATTGAAGGCCATAAATTTTTTGCGCGGAGACTTTACCGACGAGGACGCGCTTTTTAAGGCGCAAATAAAGAACGCCAACCGCGCCTTGATTTTGGCGGACAAGTCGGAAGAATTTTCAACGCTGGAAACCGACTCGCGGACGGTGCTTGCCGTAATCACGATAAAGAATTTGAATCCGCGCGTTTATTGTGTGGCCGAAATCATTGACTCAAAATTTGAAAAGCACCTTTCGCTCGCGCGCTGCGACGAAATAATAATGACGAGCGACTACGAGCAAAACCTTTTAGTGCAAGCGTCAAGCGGCCAGGGCATGAGCCACATTCTACGCGAGCTTGCCGACGAAGACGAAAGCCAGGGACTTTCGCTTTTGGACATTCCGGTTCAATACATCGGCAGGCGCTACGGGGAATACAAAATGTCCTTGGAAAGTAGCGACATTCTAATTGGAATTTTGGAGAACACCGGAAACTTTTTTATGCGGCGGCAAGAAGCCTTGGCTGAAGCGCAAAAAAATCCCGACATGGAAAAAATCGTCGCCAACCTTAAAAAAGTCAAAACGCTAAAAAGCAACATTCCGGTCTTTAACCCTCCCGAAGACTACGTCATCCCGGAAAGCTCAAAGGCGATTTTCATTCACGGCCGGGCCGCGCAGGAGAACTAAAATGGAAGCGACAAGCGAACTTATAGAAAAACTTTCCCAGCTGGAAATCTTCTCAAACTTGAGCGAGGACGAAAGCGAACGAAACCGTCTTTTGACAAGCGTTTGCGAAATATTGGAGCCGGTAAATTATTCCGCCGGCGACATAATAATAAAAGAGGGCGACTTGGGCGACTCGCTTTTCATTCTTTACAAGGGAAGCGCGCAAGTGCGGCGCAAGACCCCCAACGAAGACCAATTTGCCGTGGCCAACCTTACCGCCGACCAAAACGTTTTTTTTGGCGAAGTCGCGCTGGTTGACAAGGACACGCGCTCGGCTTCTGTCTACGCGCTGGACGACTGCGAAACGCTAAAATTGGAAGGAAAGGCCTTTAAGGACCTTTGCGACGCGGAGCCGATTTTGGGCTATCACGTAATTTTCAAGATTTCACAAAGAATCGCCGAGGCCTTGCGCCGCTCTAACAAAGACTTGATGCTTTTGTACGAGGCGCTCATCGAGGAAGTCCACGGGCAATAACAGCGCATTTTGCTTGCAAATTTGCCCAAGATGCGCTATAATAGTAAAATATGGCAACAAGAAAAAAGACTGAATACAAGGTCAAACAGCAAATCGTTTACCCCAGCCAGGGCGTTGGCGTAATCACCGACATTTTTGAAAAAGAATTCAACGGCGAAAAATCCCTTTACTATAAAATATACATTGAAGTTTCCGACATGGTCGTGATGGTTCCCGTAAACCACGCGAACGACTTGGGAATTCGCCCGATTGTAGAAGCCAAGGAAGCCAAAAAGGCGCTGAACCTTTTGGGCGAAGACTTTGAGCCGATAACCTCGGACTGGAAGCTGCGCTACCAAATGAACTTGGACTTGCTCAAAAAGGGAACGATTGCCGACATCGCTAAAATCGTCCGCTGCCTTTACAACCGCAGCAAAATCAAGGAACTGCCCATTCAGGAGCGAAAGCTCTACGACAGCGCCAAAAAGCTTTTGATTGACGAAATTTCAATCGCGCTCGGCAAAGACGAAAAAGAAGTCGAAGGCATGGTTCACGTAAAGCTTGAGCCGCCGGGAGCCGCGCCAAAAATCAAGAGGCAAATAATTCAAGACGACGACGACGACGACGTTTTCAGCATGGACGACGAAGGCTCAAAGGGCCGCGACGACGATGATGACGACGACGACGAGGAAGACGAGGACGAAGAGGAATCGTTGGAACGCCGCGCCGAGGAAGAAGAATTTGACGACGAGGACGACGACTTCAACTAATAAAAAGCCTGAAAAAAAATTTGCCGCCGTCGCCTTGGTGGCGGCAGGCTCTTCCCAGCGAATGGGAAGCCTTGGCAAAAAAGAATGGCTTCCGTTAAACGGCGGCTCGGTTTTGTCCGAAGCCGCCTTGCCTTTTCTTAAGACTAAAAGCGTTTCCACGCTGGCCGTAGTCTACCCCAAAAACGAGTTGGCTCAAACAAAAAAAGCCCTTTACGCAAATCCCCTTGTGGCCCAGCTAAGCCAAGGCGTTGACGTGATTTTTGTTTCCGGCGGCGACACGCGGCAAGAATCAGTTTTTTTGGCGCTCAAAGCGATAGAGCGCGCGAGCAACAAAAACAGTTCGCAAAACAAAGAAGCGGGCGCCGCTGTCCGCGTTGTCTTAATCCACGACGGAGCCAGGCCTTTTTTGTCGCCCGCGCTTGTCCAAAAAACTTTGGCCGCCGCGCTCAAATACGGAGCGGCCGTTCCCGCGCTTGAGCCGGTCGAAACGCAAAAAGAAGTCGGAGCCGCATCTAAAATCGCGCGGCACTTAAAGCGCTCGTCCTTGGCGGCAGTCCAAACGCCGCAAGCCTTTTTGTTCCCGGAAATTTTGGACTTTCACAAAAAGGCCGCCAAGCAAAACGGATTGCAAGCCTTAAAAGGGGCGGCGGCTTTTACGGACGACACCGAAATTTGGGACAGGTATTCCGACAAAAAAACGCGCGTCATAAAGGGCGAGCCCGGCAACATAAAGATTACATACCCTAAGGATTTCGGCGCGACAATTAGTGACGCGCCGAAAAACTCAACGCAAGCCCTAAAAGCGGGCGGCCGCAATCTTAGTCAGGAAGGCAATTCTTCGCAAGCCCGAAACGCGCCCGCGCTGCCAATTTTCCGCGTCGGGCTTGGAACCGACTTGCACCGCCTTGTGGCCGGCCGCCCGCTCATTCTCGGCGGCGTGACGATTCCCTTTGACAAAGGCGAAGACGGACATTCCGACGGCGACGCGCTTTTGCACGCAATCACCGACGCTCTTCTAGGCGCCGCCGCCCTTGGCGACATCGGAAGCTACTTCCCGCCCGAAGACGACAAATGGAAGGGGGCGGATTCCGCAAAATTGCTAAAGGCGGCGTGGAAGGACGTTCAAGCCGCGGGCTGGCGCTTGGAAAACTTGGATTGCGTCGTCCATTTGCAGGCGCCAAAATTCCTTCCCCACCGGCAAAGCGTCCGCGAAAGCATAGCAAAAATTTTAGGCGTTGACACAAGCCAAGTCTTTGTAAAAGCAAAGACCGGCGAGCATGTGGGGCTCGTCGGCCAAGGCTTGGTGGTGGAAACAAAAGCTGTTTGCCTGCTGTCCGCCCGGCAATAAGCGGACGCTTTAGTCGGCGGCAGTGTCCAAAATCAATTGAACTTCAGTCTCGGTAAGCTTTAGGCTCGCGGCGATTTCCTCAACGCGCCAGCCCTGCTGCTTAAGCTGCTTTACGTTCTCGCGCTTTCTTGGCGTGATGGAAGAGCGGCCGCTTGACTTTTTGCTTGCGGTCTCGGACTTTGCGATGTCTCCCAAAACATTGATTTTTGAGTCGATGTCCTTGGAAAGCTTTGTCAAGCGGTTTTCGCTGTTGACGATTCCTTCGCGGTCGCGGGTAACCTTGTCGATTCGCTTTTCGGTTTCGTCAAGAATTTCCTGCAAAGAGTCCAACTTGTCCATCGCCGTGTCGATGCGCTTTGTGTTCTCCAAAAGCTTGTCAACATTGTTTTGCGCGTCCTTGATTTCTTCGGGAAGCGACATCACTTGGCGGCTGGCGTTTTCCAAACGCTTCTCAAGCTCTTTTAGGTTTTCAAACGCTTCGTCAACGTCGCCGGCGACTTGGTCAATCGTTTCGCTCTTTTTGTCGATGCGGTCGTACTTTACGCTAAGGCCGGCAAGGTTGTCTTGGAACTGGCGCACTTTGACTTCAAGCGATTGCAAGTCGTCGTTGGCGTCTTGCAGGCTCTTTGTCTTTTGGTCAATCGTTCCGGCCAAAGCGATAAGGCGGTTAAAGTCGCGCTCGATGTCGTCAATCTGGCTTCTGCCGGCCTTAAAGGCTTCCAAACGCTCAGCCGCTTCTTCGTCCATTTGCGCAAGCTTGTCGTATTGCTTGTTGAAAATGTCAGCCGCTTTTTGAAAGTCTTTGAGCCTGTCAAAGCTTCCGGCAATTTCCGAAAGCTTTACGTCAAGCTGGCGCTTCAAGTCGTCGGCCTTGTCGTAATTCTTCATTTGCGAGGCGACGCCGTTCACTTCTTTTTGCAATTCGTCAAGCCGCGCCTGCAATTCGTTTGAGTCGCTTTGCATTTGCAAAACCAATTCGGACTGGCGCTTGCGGTTTTCGTTTGACGTTTTTTCAAGCTCGGCGGACAAGGCGCGGATTTTCTTGTCGCTCGAATCGTTTTGGTTTCGCACGCGCTCTTCAGTGGACTCAAGCATCTTTTCGTACATATCCTGCAGCTGGGACAAAATGCTGTCGGACTTTTCTTGATACTCGTCAAGCGAATCAGAAGTCTTTGTGTCCAGGCTTTCAAGCATTTCTTCGATTTCGCGGTGGCGGCTTTCAATGCCGGCCTTAAATTCTTCCACCGTGTCCATAATCTCTTGCTGTCGCGAAAGAGCGTCTTGCTTAAAGTCGTCGATGGAGCCGTTGATGAAAATCTGCGCGTCTTTTTGCTTGGCTTCAGAGCTTTCGCGGAACTGCTCAAGGCTGTCCTCGAAAATTTTGTTGGAATCCTCAAGCTGCTTGCCAAACTTTTCTTTCCAAGAACTAAAGTCGGCCAACGCCGTTTCTATAGTGGCAACGCTAAGCTGCCTTTGCGTCTCGCTGTCGTCTTTGAATTTTTCCAAGTCAGCCACGACTTTTTCTTGCAAGGCCGAAAGCCGAGCGTCAATTTCATCCGCAAAGCGCTTGGTCTGCGCCTTGATTTCAACGTCGCTTTCAGAAAGGGTTTCTTGAATCTCGGCCTTGTACGACTTGGAGAATTCCTTGAGGCCTTCGCGCAATTCGGCCAGCTGCTCCTTAAGGTCGGCTTGGTTGGCTTGAACGGTTGAGGCAGTCTTTTTGATTTGGTCTTCAAACTTCTTTTCAAAAACGCCAAGCCTTTCCTTGAGCGACTCGTTGTACTTTTCTTCGATGCCGATGCGCTCATTTTCGTAGCCGTTTTGGAAGCCCATGATTTTGTCGTCAAAGCCCTGCTTCCAAGCGTTAAGCTTTTCGTCAATCTCGTCGCCGCGCTTTTTGATGTCAATTTCAAAATCGTTTTCAAAGCTCGAAAGTTTTTCGGAGGTCTTGCTTACGGCCTCTTTGCGCAAGTCGTCCATCGTGTCTTCGATTGCCTGAATCTGCGTGGAAATCTTGGCCGAATCCTCGCTGATTTTTTTCTCAAATTCCGCCTGCTGCTTTTTCTGCGCGTCGCCGAAGGCCTTAAAATCGTCAAAGACGCGCCGCTCGGTTTCGGCCATAGACTTGCGCAAAGTTTTTTCCAAGCCGTCAACGTCGCCGCCGCTGGACTCAAGCCGCGAGAATCTGTAAATCATGTCCTTCTTGTACTTGTCCAAATCCGCGTCCAGCTCGCTCATCGCGTTTATCTGGCGTTCGTCGTAGCTGGCGATCGCCTTCTTGACCGCGTCGCCCAAAGTCTTTGAAAGCGCCGCAAGCTTTTCGTTGGCCCGCTTTTCGTAGTCGGCGATTTTCCCGCCGGCTTCCTTGTTCCATTCCTCAACGGTGGCGCGGCTGGACTTGGCTTCCGCAATCGCGGCGTCGCTAACGGCCTTAAGCTCGGCGATTTCGGCCTTGGCCTCTTTGGACGCGGCGACCGTGTGCTCCTTAAGGTCGGCCACAATCTTCTTTATCGTTTCCTGCATTCCAGAAATCTTTTCTGTTATGCCGGTCTTGTAAGCGTCGACTTTTTCATTGATGGAATTCTTGTAAGTCTCAATGTTGGCCTTGGCGGTGTCGGTGTATTTTTCGTAAGCGGCCTTTTCCTTTTCTTCAATCTTTTGCGTCAAGTCGGAATACAAGCCGTCGTACTTGGCTTGGATTTCCTCAACCTGCGACTGCAGGCGCTCGCGAATCGTTTCAAGCGACTTTCCATTTCCGGCGCTTTCGCGCGCAAGCTCGTCGGCGGTCTTTTTTGTTTCGGCCAAGGTTGAATTGACGCTGGCCTTGATTTCGCCAAGAGATTTGTTGGCGGTCACTTTTATTTCGTTCGCGTAATTTGAGACCGAAGCCTTTATGCCGCCCAGCGACTTGTCGGTGGACTCCTTTATTTCGGCCAAAGACTTTTCGGTCTGCTCCTTGACGGCGGCGATTTTTTCGTTCATGTCCGCGTTGAATTCGTTGACGGCCTTTTGGCTAGAGGCGCGGAATTCCGCCTTGTACTCGTCGGCGCGCTTTTTGGCCTGCTCAATCAATTTTTCAAAAGCGTCGTCCTCAAGCTTTTTGGCCCTGTCCGCCGCCTGCGCGTAAATCGATTCCACAGACGAGTTGACGGACTTAAGCACTTCTTGGTTTTGCTTGAGCGCCTCTTTTGTAGTCGCGTCAATTTGGTCGGCGCGGGCCTTTACGTCGGAAACGCGCTCGTCAACTTTTTTAAGGATGTCCGCGCCTACAAGCCTAAGCTGCTGCGCGTTCACTTTTTCAAAGTCGCCCACCACAGTCGGTATGCGCTTTGAAATTTTTTCTATATTATCAGCATTCTGCTTTATGCGCTCCCGAACTGAATCAACCACAAGGCCTTCTTGCTTCACCCGCTTTAGGTTTTCCTCAACGGCGGCGGTCATGTCGGTAAGCTCGTTTATCGCCTTTCCGTATTTTACGATTCGCTGCTCAATCGCCTCGGCCAAGCCCTTGTCCTTTTGAACGCCGGCGATTATTTTTTGGTAGTCCTCCATCTCGGCGTTCAGGCGCTTTACGGTGGCGACGGCTTGATCCTTTTTTGTCTCAAGCTCTACAATCGCGTTCCTGAGAGTCTTAAAGCGCTCTTCGACAAATTTGTTCAATTCCTCTTCGCGCTTGTCCGCGTAGCGGCGAACCTTGTCCATCGAATTGTTGTCGCGGTCCATCACGCGAAGCGCGAACGCCACTCCCGTAGAAATGATGACTGAGATAAGAATTAAAACTATTTCCATATTTCCCCACCCAAGCGCCGAGCGACGCCAACTTTTTAAGCGCTTTTATTCTAGCGCATATTTTTGAAACTGTCGATAATCCTTGAACGAAATGTCCGCTTCCTTTAACGGCTTTCTAAAAAGCCTGCGCCAAAAGGGCTCCAAATAAGCGGTCATCATTCCCGCGTTTTTGGCTCCCATAACATCGTACTTGGCGCTGTTTCCCACGTAAAGAATTTCTTGCGGCTTAAGCCCCATCTCCATCGCCAAAATTCCAAAAGGATATTTTGAAGGCTTTAGCGCGCCGATTTTTTCTGTTGAAAGAATTTTGTCGCAATAAGGCTTCAAGCCCCACAATTCGCCTTTTTGTTCCGGCGGAAAGTCAGAAAGAAGCGCGATTCTGTAACCGGCCTCCTTGAGTTTTTGGAAAGTCTCAAGCACGTCCTTGTAGGGCTTTACGTCCTTAAAATATTTTTCCAAGCCGGAATAGGCCGTCTTGTCAAGCCGCTCCATCGCCTCGTCGGACGACATATTCATTCTTTTTCCAAACAAAATCGCTTGATACTTGAACAAGTCGCCCAGCGGCGCGGTTCTTCTAAGCTGCCGCCGAATCAAGCCAAAATGAAGGAACTCAATGGCATGCGCAAAAAAATGCTTGACTATGCGAATGTTCAGCCTGTAAGCGGGATAGAGAGTTCCGTCAATGTCAAAAGCGATAGCCTTTATTCCTTCAATCATTTTTTAAATCCTTCGGCGGCTCTTGCGGATAAAATTTCGCGCTCGCCTTGACCCTCGTCAAATGAGCGAACGAATCGCCCGCCTTCATGCCGGCGAACGAATCGCAAAACTGCTGCAATGTATATTCGGCGCCGTCGTAAAAAACGGTCGCCTTGAATCTTCCTTCCGAATCAAAGTATGGAAAAATCGCCGCCGCGTCGTTGAAAACCTTTATTTCGTTTCCCTTCGCGTCCTTGCCCGTTTGACGAATCGCCGCCAAGTAAAAGTACTGCGGATTCAGCGTGGCCAAAACGTAAAGCAGCGGCTTTAGGTATTGAATTTTGTAGCCGGTGTTTTTTATGTAGCCGGCGGCGCTTTGAACGCCGTTAGCCGTCCAGCGGGCGGCGAACGGCTCGATGGAAACGTCAACGCCGGAATCAGGATACATAATCGTTTTCTTTGAGCGGACGCTCAGGACCGCCGCCGCCAAATTGCGCGTCCAGTCCAAGCTAAAGTTGGCGTTCCAGCGGCTTGCCAAAACGCCTTGCGATCCGGTTGGATTTGTCTCGACCGTTTCCTTTACAAGCGGCCCCAACTTTAAGTAGCTGCCGGCCAGCGGCTCGACCAAGCCGTCGCAAATCCATTTTACAAAGCCAGCTGACGAAAGTGTAAGGCTTCTGCGAAAATTTTCAGGAACAAAGCGAGCCTGGCCGTTGTGAATCGCGACCGGCTTTCCTTCCTCGTTGTAGGCCGCGTCGTCGACGTAGGCGATGTTGCCCAAAGAATCCCGGATTGTTTGAATCATCACAAGCGTGTCGTCGTAATGGCCGGCCCTAGGCTCAACGTTCTTCCACGGCAAGTTGCCTTTTGTAAGGCCCTGAATTTCGGCAAAAGAAGCGGTGTAGAATTTTTCAAACGGAACGCCAAGCGGAACTCCGCGCGCGGCGTAGTTTTCAAAAATCACAAGGTCCGCAAGCGACGCTTCTTTGTTTGGGCGGAACTGGACGTAAACTCCGGGGTCTTTCGCAAAGTAATAGCGCGAAAGAAGCGGGCTTCCGTCTTTTTTGGAGCGAACCAAAATCCAAGCGCCGGGGCTTTCCATATTGTAGGAGTCTTCGGTGGCGGTTCTGACGCCCGCCGCCTCGTAAACGTCAACCTTCATCTGGCTCTTAGGCGCCACGATTGTCAAGAAAACTTCCTGCTGCTCTTCCAAGCGGACTTGGAACTGAACGCCGATTTGGTTTGTCCGAATTTCTGAATTGAGACCGCGCAAAACGTCAAGCGAAGACTCAAACCATTCGCGCGAAATTTGGCGGCGGATTTCCGCCGAATCGGGTATGCTCAAAGAATTCCAGTCGGCGAAAAGCGGCGCGCAAAAAAGCGAAAGAGCCGCGAATAGCGCGCCTTTTTTAAAAAGCGCGCGAGCCGCCTTTGCGCGAAGATTTTTTGCAAATGTTTTTTTCCGCTCCACCCTAACGTTCATCCATCGCTCCCCTAGCTTGCGTCCAATACCGGCGGCACGTCGCTTTCGGCGACCGGCTCCGGGTCGACAAAAAGAGCGCCCTCGGCCAAACGCGTTTGCGGCTCGACTTCGCCGTCGGGAGTCCAAATCATTCCCTTGGGCGTTTCGTCAGGATGCTTTCCCGCGGGCGCGTTTGAAAGCAAGAGCTTCAAACGGTTCAACTGGTTGACTTCGCTGGAGCCGGGATCATAGTCAATCGCGCTGATGTTGGTGCCGGGATAGCGGCGGCGCAATTCCTTTATCATTCCCTTTCCGGTGACGTGATTGGGCAAGCAGGCAAAGGGCTGGACGCAGGCTATGCTGGGAACGCCCGAATGGATAAGTTCGACCATTTCCGCGGTCAAGAACCAGCCTTCGCCGGTGATGTTTCCAAGCTGAACGATGTCGTCAACGCCCTTCATCAATTCGTAAATCGACG
Organism: uncultured Spirochaetaceae bacterium; assembly: GCA_902799965.1. Classification (GTDB taxonomy): domain Bacteria; phylum Spirochaetota; class Spirochaetia; order Treponematales; family Treponemataceae; genus Treponema_D. Next base: position 21,264 of record CADCCO010000007.1, on the reverse strand, counting down.
ACGGAGCGTCAAAGCGGCGCGAATTCTTTAGGAAGCGCTTCATGTCGCGGCGGTAAAGTTCCATAAACCAAACAAAGAGCTTTGCGTTGCGCTCCGTCTTTTTGGGGAAGGCCAACTGCTCGTGGCGGAAAATGCCGGTGCTGAACGAATAGAAGAAGAAGTCCGCCAAGTCCGGCATGACGCACTCGGCGCCTTCCTTTTCGATTGTCTCGACAATGTTGTTGTTGGCCGTTGGATGGAACTTGACCAAGATTTCTCCGACAACGCCGACGCGCGGCTTTTTTATCGGAAGCAAGGGAAGCTCGTCAAATTCCTTTATGATGTTCTTGAGCAATTTATGGTAGCCGTGAATAGAAGTCGACTCCAATTGCTTTTCCGCGCGCGCGTTCCACTTTTCGTAAAGGGCGTTGGCGCTGCCCGGAACTTTTTCGTAGGGCCTGATGCGGTAAAGGACGCGCATCAAAACGTCGCCGACCATAATCGCCATCAAGGCGCGGTGCAAAAGCGGAAGCGTAATCTTAAAGCCTGGGTTCTTTTCAAAGCCCTGCGCGCTCAAAGACAAAACAGGTATGTCCTGCCAGCCCGCGTCGTTCAGCGCGCGGCGGATAAAGCCGATGTAGTTGGTGGCTCGGCAACCGCCGCCTGTTTGGCTTATGATTAGCGAAGTGTTGTTCAAGTCATACTTGCCCGACTCCAGCGCGGCGATCATTTGGCCGGCGACCAAAATCGAAGGATAACAAGCGTCGTTGTTTACAAACTTCAATCCTGTTTCAACGGCCTTGGGGTCGACAGCGTCCAGAACTTCAAATTTATAGCCCGAGCAATTGAAGGCCTTTTGAATCAGCCTAAAGTGGATCGGCGACATTTGCGGCGCTACAATCGTGTGCTTGTAGCGCATTTCTTTTGTAAAGACCTGGCGCTTGTAGGCGGACGACTTGTATTGCGGGCGCGTGTGGTTTCGTTCGTGCGCCTTTACGGCGGCGATGAGGCTGCGGATGCGGATGCGGACGGCGCCAAGATTGCTTCCTTCGTCAATCTTAATCAGCGTGTACATCCTGCCCTTGCTCTTTAGTATTTCGTCAACTTGGTCGGCGGTGACCGCGTCCAAGCCGCAGCCAAAGCTGGTAAGCTGAACCAATTCCAAGTTGGGCATTTCGCTTACAAAGGCGGCCGCGCGGTAAAGGCGGTTGTGGTAGACCCACTGGTCGATTATGCGCAAGGGGCGCTCGATCGAGCCAAGGTGCGCCACAGAGTCTTCGGTAAAGACCGCCAAGCCCAAGCCGTGAATCATCTCAGGAATTCCGTGGTTGATTTCCGGATCAAGGTGGTAGGGGCGGCCGCTCAAAACGATTCCGTGAACGCCAAGAGTGATTATTCGCTCCAAGGCCTCTTCGCCCTTTTGCTGAATCTCGGCGCGGAATTTTTCCTGCTCGGCCCAAGCGTCGTCAACGGCGCGCATGACTTTTTCAAAAGTGATTTGCCTAAAGTGCGGATGCAATTCCTCAAACAAGCGGTAGGCCAAACGGTTCTTGTCGTAAATCGGCAAGAAGGGGTCAAGGTACAATATTGAAGAATCTTGCCGCAGCGCGTCGATGTTGTTGCGCAAGACTTCGGGATAGCTTGTGACAATCGGGCAGTTGTAGTGGTTTCCCGCGCCCTTGTCTTCCTGCTTTTCGTAGGGAGCGCAGGGGTAGAAGATGAACTTGACTCCCGCCTTTAAAAGGCTTTCCACGTGGCCGTGCGAAATTTTTCCGGGATAGCAAACCGATTCTGACGGAATGCTTTCCAAGCCCTTTTCGTAAACGCTTCTTGTCGAGCGCGGACTAAGGCGAACCCTAAAGCCCAGCTTGGTGAAGAAGGTGAACCAAAGGGGATAGTTTTCGTACATGTTGAGAACGCGCGGAAGTCCGACTTCGCCAAGCGGCGCGTCTTGCAGCGAAAGCGGCGTGTAGTCAAAGACGCGCTTGTACTTCCAGGCAAAGAGGTTTGGTATGCCCGCCTCGTCCGAGCCGTCCAACTTGGAAGCCGCCTTGTTGCTCGCGTCAATGACCGAAACTTTTTCTCCAAGCTCGGCGCCGCGCTCGCAACGATTTCCGGTAACGAAGGCGCGGGAAACTTCCTTTCCGTCCTTGTCTTTTGTAGTGAACGTGTTTATCGTAAGCAAGCAGTTGTTCTGGCATTTTCCGCAGCGGCGCAATTCCAAGTCAACGTGGAAATTTTCAAGCTGCTCAAGCGTCGCCAAACCGGTGCGAACGTCGTGAACCGTTCCCTCCGGCTCGCCCGGCTTTGGCGCCATCAAGTCGCGCCACTGGTCAAGCGCGATAAGCGCAGAGCCGTAAGCGCCCATAAGGCCGGCAACGTCCGGGCGGAAAACGTTCACGCCCGAAATTTTTTCAAAGGCGCGCAAAACCGCGTCGTTGTTGAAAGTTCCGCCTTGGACGACAACCTTTGTTCCGATGTCGCTGGCGCGGCGCAACTTTATTACTTTGAACAAAGCGTTCTTGATTACAGAGTAAGAAAGGCCGGCGGAAATGTCGGCGACGGTGGCGCCTTCTTTTTGCGCCTGCTTTACGCGGCTGTTCATAAAGACCGTGCAGCGGCTTCCCAGGTCAACGGGCTGCTGGGCGGTCAAAGCCTTTTGGCTGAACTCTCGCACGTCCATTCCCATCGTGCGGGCAAAATTGTCAAGGAAGCTTCCGCAGCCGGAAGAACAGGCCTCGTTCAATTGAATCGAAGAAATCGCGCCGTCCTTCATGCGAAGGCACTTCATGTCCTGGCCGCCGATGTCCAAAAGGAATTCAACGCCGGGAACAAAAAAGTCGGCCGCCCTAAAGTGGGTGATTGTTTCTACCTCGCCTGCGTCAACGCCCAAGGCCGCCTGGAAAAGCGCCTCGCCGTAACCGGTGGAAACGGCGCGCGCGATGTAAACGTCTTTGGGCAGGCGGGCGTACAAATCTTTCAAAGTCTGAACGGCGATGTCAACCGGGTTTCCGGCGTTGGCCGTGTAAAAGTTCCACAAGATGCGGCCTTCGGAATCTATCAAAACCGCCTTGGTTGTCGTTGAGCCAGAATCCAGTCCAAGGAAGACCGGGCCTTTGGTGGAATCCAAGTCGCCCCGCAAAGCCTTTTCGCCGGCGTGGCGCTCGCGGAATTCCTTAAGCTCTTCTTCGTCTTTGAAAAGCGGCTCCAAGCGCTGGACTTCATGCAGCTCCGCGCCGACAAGATTTTTCAGCGACTCGCGGAATTCTTGTATTGTAGGAAAGTTGAACTTTTCTTCGCCGGGGCCGCAAACAAAATTGCGCTCCGCCGAATAAGCCGCACCCTGCGCCACAAAGAGCTGGGAATTTTCAGGAACGATTATTTCGTCCGGACGCAGCTTAAGAGTTTCGATAAAGCGGCGGCGCAACTGCTCCATAAAGTGCAAGGGTCCGCCCAAAAAGGCCACGCGGCCCCTGATGGGCTTTCCGCACGCAAGGCCGGAAATCGTTTGCGTTACAACCGCTTGGTAAATCGAGGCCGCTATGTCCTCGCGGCGAGCGCCTTCGTTGATAAGGGGCTGAACGTCGGTCTTGGCGAAAACTCCGCAGCGCGCGGCGATTGGATAAATCGTGCTGGCTCCGGCCGCCAATTCGTTCAATCCGCCCGCGTCGGTTTCCAAAAGGGCGGCCATTTGGTCGATGAAGGCGCCGGTTCCGCCCGCGCAAGTTCCGTTCATGCGCTGCTCTACGCCGCCTTTAAAATACGTGATTTTTGCGTCCTCGCCGCCAAGCTCGATGACGACGTCGGTTTGCGGAATTATCTTTCGGACGGCGGTTGTGGCCGCGATTACTTCCTGAATAAAGGGAACGTTGAGCCACTGGCTTACGGCCAAGCCGCCGCTTCCGGTGACCTTTACGCTAAGGGTTTGCGCCGCGCCGTCCGGGCATTGCTTTTCCAAAGAGTCAAGGGCGTTGTTTACAACTGAGATAATCGTTGAGCGAATGTCGGCGCGGTGGCGCTCGTAGGCGCTGTAAAGAAGCTCGTCGTTTTGGCCCAGCGCGGCCACTTTAACGGTGGTCGAGCCTACGTCAATTCCAAAACGTATGGGCGAAGGTATTTTCTTAAATGTCGCGCTTTCTGCAAATTCCATAACTCTACTATTATAGCGCGCTCCCTCAGAAAAATCAAGCGCGGGTATTGCGGCGCGAAAATTCTGTCCGCGCCGCAAAAGGAAGCGACATACCGTTCCTATTTCTTTACGCGGAACGCGCTGCCGACGGAGAGGCTTGAGGCGGCGGAGGCGTTGTCAAGCGCGATATGCCAATTGTCGTTATGCATAATCAAAACGCCGGTCGCCGCCTTGCTGCGGCCGTTGTACACGTCAACCTTGGTCGTACCGTCTTGGGCGATGTTGGGAAGCCACGACTCGCGGACAAAAACCGCCGGCCCCTGCTCGGCGGCCGGGTCAAGGACAAAGCCCGCGGTCTTTTCGTCCACCAGCGAGGAATTCAAAATGTTCACGTAAGAGGCGCTCGCGGTCTTTTCAAAGTCGCGCTGCTCAATGGCGGCGGCGGCCTGGCTTTGCGCCTCTTCCGCCTGGCGTTTGAGCGACTCTATCTCAGCGTCTTTGGCGCCGGCCGCCGCGTCCTTGGCCGCTATTTCGCTTATGGCGGCGCGAGCCAATTTGTTGGCGATTGTGTAAGAAAGCTTCTTTTCGCCGGAAACGACGCTCTTCATCGTGTTGCGCTGAGGAATCGAGGCGGACTTTGAAAGAAGGTATTCCAAATTTTCGTAGTCGGCCGCGGCGGAAGCGAGCGCCTCAGAAAATTCCTGGCTGACGGCGGGCGGATTCTCTCCAAGCAAAACATCTTGGTTAAAGGCACCCAAAGGATTCTGGTTGGCCGCCGTCACAACGTCCACAGTCTTTGAGTCCTTAAAGACTGGGTCGTAGCTTTCGATTTCCTGCTCGTAGCGCTTGGAGATTTCGCTTGTGGCGTTCTTTCGTTCCTCAAAGTCCTTTTTGCGAGTTTCTTCCAAAAGCGCCCGCGCGTCGGCAAGCTGCTTTTCGTAAGAGTCAACCAATTTTTGCTTTTCAAGCTGACGGGCTTGGCGCTCGCTGTCCATCTTGCGCTCCCATTCCTGGGCGCGGGCCACGTTGTCGCTGTCGTATGATTTCAGCTGCTCCTCGTATTGCTTGACCTCCGCTTCGGCCACCGAAATCTGTTGGTCGATTTCTTCGTGGGCGGCGGAAACTTCGGCGTTGAAAGCGTTTTGGATTTTCTTGCGGCGGTCGGCAAGCGCGGCCTTTGAAAGCCTCATGCTGGAAAGCAGTTCCAAGTCGGCCTGCATTTTTTGCTTGGCCCGCGCGATGCGAGAGTCCAAGGAGCCTTGCAATGCGGCGCGGCGCTTGTTGGCCTCGTCAAACTGCTCTTGCGCCTTTTCAAGCTGGTTGAAAAGGTTCTGCAAATTCAAGTCTTCAAAAGAAGAAAGGTTAACGTCGATTGTTTCGGCGCTCTTTCCGATTCCGCGAATAGTGAAAACCGTGACCAAGACGACCACGACAAAAGTCAAGAACAAGGTTATCCAGACAGACCAAAGGCGGTTTGAGCGGGTCTTGGCGTATTCGGTTTCAAGGTCGTAGACCTTGACTTTTTTTGAGCGCTTGAGCGGCTCCAATTCGTCGCCCAAGAAAAGAGAGAGCTCTTTTACTTTGTCGTCATTGTCCATATACCCCTCCATTTTTCAGGCGCGTTGCCCCTGGCGCCCATTCTTTCCAAGAAAACGTCCGCGACTTCCATGTCAACTTTTTTGAAAAGCTTTCTGGCGTTTTTCCAGTCGCCGTCGTAGTAAGCCTGCAAGGCCTCTTCGTAAATGTCGAACTTGGGCATAAGCTCGCGCTGGCCTTCGTGTTCGGTGTCAAGCGGGAAGAAAATTTTCTTTCCCTTTGTCTTTCCTTTTACTTGAATCGTGTCGATTTCGTAGAACTTGTAGCGGTCGCTCTTGTCCTTAACGTCTTCAACGATGTATTCGGAAACGACAATCGGCAAGTGGTAGACGCGGGTAACGCCTTCCAAGCGGCTGGCCGAGTTGACGTTGTCGCCGATTACGGTGTTGGTCATGTGCTCGTCGCTTCCGATGTTTCCGTAGAAAACCGTTCCGCCGTCAATGCCAACGCCGATGTCAAGCAAGACCGCCTTGTAGATTCTGTCCTCGGCCGCGGTGAGCTTTCTGACGTCTTCTATTTTCTTGCGCTGAGCCTTCATCTTTTCGCGAAGGTCGGCGGTCACGTATGTTATGCGCCAGCCCGCGTCAATCGCCTCAAGTGACTTGAGTTCCGGATTTTTGAGCGAGCCGAAAATTGCCAAAATCGCGTCGCCGATAATCGAGCCGACGACTCCGTTCTCTTGGTGAACGTCGTGAATTACGTTGTTGTAGTGGACGTTCAAAAGGTCGATGATTTCGTTTCCCAAAGTTTCGGTTCTGTAGGTGAACGACTTAATGTCGCTGAACAAAATCGTAAGCTCGCGCTGCATTCCTTCAAGCTTAATCGTGTGGTCGTTGTAGGCCTTTGAAACAACGTCCTTGGACACGAACTTTTGGAAGGTTGTCAAAAGGTTGTTGACCGAAACCGAAAGCGAGTTGAACGAGGCGGCCATGTAGGTAACGTCGTCGTTGGGCGCGTCCGAAATGTCTATCGTTTCCAATTGCGAGCGGCGCTGCATGTCGTAAAGGCTGTTGGTGATTTTTGAAATGCTCGCGAACACGGCCTTGAACATATAAACGCCGAGCGCGACAAAAACGACTGTAAGCAAAAGGATTACGACAGAGATTATAAGAATAATCGCGACTTTGTAGCGGGCGATGTCGCCGCCCGATTCGGCGCGGACAAGGTAGGAAGTCCAGTCTTCGGAATACTTGTAGACGCCGCGGTATTCAACGCCGTAAATTTCAAAGGCGATTTGCCCTTCCATAACGCCCGCGTCAAAGCTTTCATTGAGCGCCGCGAGCGCCTTTTCGTCAGGAAACTGGTCTATGTCAACGCCGGCCGCCGAAGCGCAAAAAAGCGGCGCGCCGGTTCTGTCAAAGCCGAGCGCTATGCTGTGGGGGTTGGAAAATTCCTCCTGCGCCGTCATTTTTAGCGTGTCAAGGCATTCTTCCTTGTTCTTTTTATAGGAATAAATTTGGTACTGGCTTGAAGCGTTTTTGTATAATTCCTTCAATTGAGTGACGGTCAAGCGGTTCGTCAACTCCGTGACTTGCCGCTGCGAAAGCTGGACCGAAATCAAGTTGGTCATGAAATTTGACATTAGGATTAGAGGAATGAATATGGCCAAAATTTTCACCGAAATCGGAATTATCGGCGTGTTTCCGACGTATTGGAAAAATCGTTTTTTAGGCAACTTTTTTGCTCCTTTTTGGAATTATTCTATCATTATAAATCCGTTTCCGCGAATTTGCAAGAAAAAAAATAGAAGCGGCGCGAAGGAGACGGGCGATTGGGAGCCGCATTTTGTTTTTTCTATGAGTTCAGCGCTTGACAAGACAACCGCGAATTCATTATTATAATTGCCACGGCAACGACGCCGAGGAAACGGGATTATTTTGCCCAAAGCAAAATGGCTCCGCTCCCTCGGCGTTTTTTTATGCCCAAGCGCGATTTTAGCGCGAAAAACCCTTCTTCTAGGAGAACTTAAAATGGGAAAGGCGACTGGATTTTTGGACTGGGAGCGCAAGGACAACGGCGACATTCCGCCCCAAGAGCGGATAAAAAACTTCAATGAATTCCACACGCCTCTTAACGAAGAGGAGCGCAAAAAGCAGGCCGCCCGCTGCATGGACTGCGGAGTTCCGATGTGCCAAAGCGCCATAAGGCTAAAGGGCATGGTGACAGGCTGCCCCCTGCACAATTTTATCCCCGAATGGAACGACGCGCTCTACAAGGGCCAGTTTGACATGGCGGCCTGGCGGCTTTTAAAGACCTCAAGCTTTCCCGAATTTACCGGCCGCGTTTGTCCGGCGCTTTGCGAAAAGGCTTGCAATTGCGGCAACGGCGGACAGGCCGTTACGGTTCACGACAACGAGCTTTTCATAATAGAGCGCGCCTTTGAGTCGGGCTACATGAAGCCCGAAATTCCCAAATACCGCAGCGGAAAGAAAGTCGCGGTAATCGGCTCCGGGCCTTCCGGCTTGGCGACGGCGGATTGGCTGAACAGGCGCGGCCACACCGTAACCGTTTACGAGCGAGACGACAGGATTGGCGGCCTTTTGATGTACGGCATTCCGAACATGAAGCTGGACAAAAAAATCATCGAGCGCCGCGCCGCGCTTATGAAAGAGGAAGGCGTGGAATTTGTTCTTAACGCCGACATAAAAACCGAAGCCGTCGCCAAAAAGATTTTGCAGGAAACGGACGCGGTTGCGCTTTGCTGCGGAGCCAAAAAGGCGCGCGGCATCAGCGTTCCTGGAATCGAGGACGGCGGAAAAACAGTCGGCGGCGTTTTCTTTGCGGTCGACTGGCTTAAATCGGTTACAAAAAGCCTTTTGGATTCAAGCCTTTCGGACGGAAAGTTCTTTTCGCCAAAGGGAAAGAACGTGATAATTTTGGGCGGCGGCGACACAGCCAACGACTGCTGCGGAAGCGCGATAAGGCTTGGCTGCAAAAGCGTGGCCCAGCTTGAAATGATGCCCTGCCCGCCCGCCGAAAGAGCCGCCGACAATCCTTGGCCCGAATGGCCGAAAGTTCTAAAGGTTGACTACGGCGCGCAGGAATCGATTTACAAATTTGAAAAAGACCCCCGCGTCTGGAAGACGACGATAAAAGAAGTTCGCGCCAAAGACAAAAAAATTTGCGGCGTGACCACTGTTCAAGTTGAATTTAAGAATGTCGACGGAAAGCGGACGCTCTGCGAAATTCCCGGAAGCGAAAAAGAATTGCCTTGCGACTTGCTTTTGATAGCGGCGGGCTTTTTGGGCGCCGAGGACTACACGGCAAAAGCCTTTGGCGTTCCCTTGAGCGCGCGGAACACCGTTCAGACTTTGGGCGAAGGCCTTTACCAGACAAGCGTAGAGAAAGTTTTTTCTTGCGGAGACATGAGGCGGGGCCAGTCGCTGGTCGTCTGGGCGATTGCGGAAGGCCGCGAATGCGCGCGGGAAATTGACAAGTATCTAATGGGCTACACAAGCGAATAGGAATTAAGGCAGGAGGAAGAGAGAATATGTGCTGCGTGATGGGAGCTTTTGGAACGGCGATTCCAATGGACGAATTTAGAAAGTCATTCTTAAAAACAAAGACCCGCGGACCTGACGCGGATAAAATGCTTGAATTTGACAACGCGATTTTGGGATTCCAAAGGCTTGCGATAATGGGCTTGGATCCAAGCGGAATGCAGCCCTTTAAGCTGGGAACAAAAAACCTTGTTTGCAACGGAGAAATTTACGGCGTGTTCGGCGCGGACAAAAAGTCGCGCTCTTGGCGAAGCGTCCGCCAAGACCTAAAGGCGAGCGGCTTTGACTTTAGAAGCGATTCCGACTGCGAAGTGCTGCTTCCGCTCTACAACGAAATGGGAACGGATTTGTTCAAGGCGCTTGACGCGGAATACGCGCTGATTATTTACGACGAAAAAGAAAATTCCGTTGTGGCCGCCCGAGACCCAATCGGCATCAGGCCGCTTTATTACGGCAAAGGAAAGAAGGGAGGAATTCTTTTTGCCAGCGAGCCAAAAAACCTTGAAGGCTTGACCGACGAAATTCTCCCCTTCCCGCCCGGACATTATTACAAGGACGGAAAATTCGTCTGCTACCGCGACATGACAAAAGTGGAGTCGATCGTAAAAGGCGGGCTCGACGGCGACGACGGCATTTGCCGCCAGATTCACGACAAGCTTGTTGAAGGAATCAAAAAGCGCTTGGACGCGGACGCGCCTTTGGGCTTTTTGCTTTCGGGCGGCTTGGACTCTTCGCTTGTGTGCTCGGTGGCCGCGCGCCTTTTGAACAAGCCGATAGAAACGTTCGCGATTGGCATGAAGACCGACGCGATTGACTTAAAGTACGCCAAGCAAGTCGCGGATTTTATCGGCTCAAACCACCACGAAATAATCATAACAAAAGAAGACGTTTTGTCTTCGCTTGAAGAAGTGATTCAAGTTTTGGGCACTTACGACATAACTACGATTCGAGCCAGCATGGGCATGTACTTGATTTGCAAGGCGATTCACGAGCAAACAAAAATCCGCGTCTTGCTGACCGGCGAGATAAGCGACGAGCTTTTTGGCTACAAGTACACGGACTTTGCCCCAAGCGCGGAGGAATTCCAAAAGGAGGCGGCCAAGCGCGTGCGAGAGCTTAACATGTACGACGTTCTTCGCGCCGACCGCTGCATAAGCGCCAACTCCATCGAGGCGCGCGTTCCTTTTGGCGACTTGGATTTTGTGGAGTACGTCATGTCAATCGACCCAGAATTAAAGTTGAACAAGTACGGAAAGGGAAAGTACCTTTTGCGCCATGCCTTTGACGTTGGTCCTAACGAAAAGGCTTGGCTTCCCCATGACTTGCTTATGCGCGAAAAGGCCGCCTTTAGCGACGCGGTTGGACACTCGCTCGTTGACGACCTTAAGGAGTTTGCCGAAAGCCAATACAGCGACGAGGAATTTGAAGAGCGGCGCGCCAAGTATTCCCACGCGCGGCCCTTTACAAAAGAGTCGCTTTTGTACCGAGAGATTTTTGAAAAGTTCTACCCCGGCCAATCAAAAATGGTCGCCGATTTTTGGATGCCCAACAAGGACTGGCCAAACTGCAACGTGAACGACCCTTCGGCGCGCGTTCTAAAAAATTACGGAGACAGCGGAAAATGAACAACATTACAAAAACACTTTACGAACCATCTTTTGAGCATGACTCTTGCGGAATCGGCGCGGTCGCCAACATCGACGGAAAGGCCAGCCGCAAAATCGTTGACAACGCGCTTTGCATTGTCGAAAAATTGGAGCACCGCGCCGGCAAGGACGCGACCGGCGAAACCGGCGACGGCGTTGGAATACTGACTCAAATTCCCCACAAATTCTTTTTAAAGGCCGCTGAGCAAGCAGGAATAAAACTGGGCGGCGAGCGCGACTACGGCGTGGGAATGTTCTTCTTTCCACAAGACAAGCTGCTTTGCCTGCAAGCGATGAAAATGATTGAGCGCCTTTGCCAAAAGGAAGGCCTTAACTTTTTGGGCTGGCGCGACGTTCCAGTGAACGAAAGCGTTTTGGGAAAGCGGGCGCGCGACAGCATGCCCACAATCCGCCAATGCTTTATCGAGCGTCCAAGCGGCGCGCAAAAGGGAATCGACTTTGACAGAAAGCTTTACGTTTTGCGCCGGCAGTTTGAAAAGACCCAGCTCCAAACTTACGTCGTCTCCCTTTCCAGCAGAACGATTGTCTACAAGGGAATGTTCTTGGTAAAGCAGCTGCGCGCCTTTTACTCAGACTTGCAGGACAAAGAATACGAAAGCGCGCTCGCGATTGTCCATTCGCGCTTTAGCACGAACACCCAGCCGTCTTGGCAGCGCGCCCACCCCAACCGCTTGATAGCGCACAACGGCGAAATCAACACGATACGCGGAAACGTGGACAGAATGTTGGCGCGCGAAGAGACGCTTTCTTCGACAAAGCTTTCTGGCGACGACATGAAAAAAATATTGCCGGCCGTTGACGCGAGCGGCTCCGATTCGGCGATGCTGGACAACACGCTGGAATTCTTGATGATGAACGGACTTCCGCTCCCGCTTGCCGTCACTGTTTGCATACCGGAGCCGTGGAAAAGCGACGACGCGATTGACGAAAGCAAAAAGGACTTTTACCATTACTGGGCCACGATGATGGAACCCTGGGACGGACCGGCCGCGATTTTGTTCAGCGACGGCGACACGCTTGGAGCCACGCTTGACCGAAACGGCTTGCGTCCAAGCCGCTACTACATTACAAGCGACAACGACTTGATTCTTTCAAGCGAAGTCGGCGTGCTGGACATTCCGGAAGAAAAAATCCTGAAAAAGTCGCGGCTTATGCCTGGCCGCATTTTGCTTGTGGACACAATTCAAAAGCGCGTCGTCTCTGACGAAGAGTGCAAGACTAATTTTGCCGAACAGTTCCCCTACGGCGAATGGCTGGACAAAAATCTTTTGCAGCTGCATGACCTTAAAATTCCAAACAAAAAAATTCCGGTTTACACGCAAACGGAGCGCGACATTATGTACCGCGCTTTTGGCTGGAATTACGAGGACGTGAACGAAATGGTTTTGCCTATGGCGCAAAACGGCGTAGAACCCACAGCGTCAATGGGCGTTGACACTCCGCTGGCGGTCTTGTCCGAAAAGCATCCGCCGCTCTTCAGTTACTTCAAGCAACTCTTTGCGCAAGTAACGAATCCGCCAATCGATTCGCTGCGCGAAAAAATCGTGACGGACACAACGGTTTATGTTGGTAGCGACGGCAACTTGCTTGAGCCAAAGGATTCAAACTGCAAGGTCTTGCAAATCAACAATCCGATTTTGACCGGCGTTGACATGATGAAAATCAAGGCGCTCGACAAGCCCGGCCTTAAAGCCAGCGTCGTTCCGATTTTGTATTACAAGAACACATCGCTAAAGGAAGCGATTGAAAGCGTCTTTAACGAAATAGAAAAAGCCTACCACGAAGGAAGCGACATAATCGTTCTTTCCGACCGCGGCGTTGACGAAAGCCACGTCGCGATTCCGTCGCTTTTGGCGGTGTCGGCGGTGGAGCAATATCTTATCCGCGTAAAAAAGCGAACAAAGATTTCAATCATTTTGGAAAGCGGCGAAATCCGCGACGTTCACCAGGCCGCGATGATTTTGGGCTACGGAGCGCGCGCGGTCAACCCCTACTTGGCGCACGAATGCATCGCCGAGCTGATTGACCAAAAGCTTTTGGACAAAGACTACCATACGGCCATCGACGACTACAACAAGGCCTTGCTTAACGGCATTGTCAAAATCGCGGCCAAAATGGGAATCTCTTGCGTCCAATCCTACCAGTCCGCGCAAATTTTTGAAGCGGTCGGAATTTCAAAGGAAGTGATTGACGCTTACTTTACCAACACTGTAAGCAGAATTGGCGGCATTACGCTAAAGGAAATCGAAGAGGACGCGAACTTCCACCATAACCGCGCCTTTGACCCGCTTGGCCTTGCGGTGAACCCGCACCTTGATTCAGTCGGAACGCACAAAATGCGTCGCGGCCCCACTTGCGAAGACCACCTTTACAACCCCGAAACAATCATCGCCTTGCAGCAAGCGGCGCAAAACGGCGACTACGCGCGCTTTAAGGAATACACCGCTATGGTGGACGACGAAAAGCGGCCGCACACTTTGCGAAGCCTTTTTGAATTTAAGTTTGAGGCTGGAAAGGAAATTCCGATTGACCAAGTTGAAAGCGTTGAAGAAATCGTAAAGCGCTTTAAGACAGGCGCGATGAGCTACGGCTCGATAAGCGAAGAGGCGCACAAATGCATGGCGGCCGCGATGAACCATTTGGGCGGAAAGTCCAATTCCGGCGAAGGCGGCGAAAAGCCGGAGCGGCTTGGAACAGAATACAACAGCGCGATAAAGCAAGTCGCGTCCGGCCGCTTTGGCGTGACCGAAGAATACTTGCTTAGCGCCAAAGAGATTCAAATAAAAATGGCGCAAGGAGCCAAGCCCGGCGAAGGCGGCCATCTTCCCGGAAAAAAAGTTTATCCGTGGATCGCAAAAACCAGATACGCGACTCCAGGCGTGGCCTTGATTTCGCCGCCGCCGCACCACGACATTTATTCAATCGAAGACTTGGCGCAATTGATTTACGACTTGAAGAACGCTAACCGCGACGCCCGCATCAGCGTTAAGCTTGTAAGCGAAGCCGGCGTCGGCACAATCGCGGCGGGCGTGGCAAAAGCCGGAGCGCAAGTAATCCTTATAAGCGGCCACGACGGCGGAACCGGCGCCGCGCCGATTTCTTCAATCCACCACGCGGGCCTTCCTTGGGAATTGGGCTTGGCCGAAACGCACCAAACCTTGATTCAAAACGGCTTGCGCGGCAGAGTGCGAATCGAAACGGACGGAAAGCTTATGAGCGGCCGCGACGTTGTTATCGCCGCGATTCTTGGCGCGGAAGAATTTGGCTTTGCCACCGCCCCACTTATAACGATGGGCTGCGCGATGATGAGGGCCTGCCAAAAGGACACTTGCCCTTTTGGCGTCGCCACGCAAAGCGAAGAGCTTAGAAAGCGCTTTAAGGGAAAGCCCGAATACGTTGAAAACTTCATGAAGTTCATCGCGCAAGAAGTCCGCGAGTACATGGCAAAGTTTGGCGTAAAGACGCTTGACGAATTGGTTGGCCGCGCCGACCTTTTGGGCGTAAAGAAAAATCCCGCCGGCGGACGCGCAAAGCTCATCGACGTTTCAAGAATTCTTGGAAACGCGGCGGAGCTTTCTGGACCAAAATGCCATTTTGTTCCCGCGGACGTTTACGACTTTAAGCTGCGCGACACGCTTGACGAAAAGACGCTCCTTAAGGAATGGCAGAGCGGCGCCTTTAGCCAAATAAAAATTCAGAGCGAAGACAGAACTTTTGGAACGATTTTGGGAAGCGAAATTCAAAAGAAGTTCGCGGGAAAAATCGACAGCGAAAAATACGTGGTCCACTGCTCAGGCGGCGGCGGCCAGTCATTCGGCGCCTTTATTCCAAAAGGCCTCGCGCTTGAATTGGAAGGCGACTCAAACGACTATTTTGGAAAAGGCCTTTCAGGCGGAACGCTTGTCGCGCGCCTTCCCAAAAACTCAAAGCTGCAGGCGGGCGAAAACATCATCATTGGAAACGTGGCGCTTTTTGGAGCGACAAGCGGCGAGGCCTACATAAACGGCATTGCCGGCGAACGCTTCTGCGCGCGCAATTCGGGAGCGGTCGCGGTTGTCGAAGGCTGCGGCGACCACGGCCTTGAATACATGACCGGCGGAACGGTCGCGATTCTTGGCGCCACAGGCAAAAACCTTGCGGCCGGCATGAGCGGCGGAACGGCCTATGTCCTTGACGAAAAGCGCGACCTTTACAAGCGCGTCAACAAGCAGCTTGTAAGCATGGAAGAAATTTCAAGCGAGCGCGACAAAGAAATTCTGCGCGGCCTAATTCAAAAGCACTATGAAAAAACCGCGTCCGCAATCGCAAAGAAAATTCTTGACAGCTTTGACGAATGGGCGTTGAAGTTCAAGAAAATCATTCCAAACGACTACAAGCGAATGTTGGAAGAAATCGCCAAAAGCGAAGAAAAGGGATGCAGCCGCGACGAGGCGGTCTTGGAAGCCTTTAAGCGGGTTACGGCCAGCGCGTAGCGGCGAGGCGGCGGCCCTCTTGGAAAAAGTCGCGCAAGAATATACAATGCTTCATAGTAAGGAGAAGCATTATGAAAAGAATTTTTGTTTTCGCGCTTGCCGCGCTTTTCGCGGCCTTTGCCGCCTTGCCCGTTTTTGCCGGCGACCCTGTTGAAGGCTATTGGACAAGCTATGACGAAAAGACAAACGAAGTGACCGCCGTTTGGAATTTTTACGTAAACTCAAAAGGCGAAATGGAAGCCGTAATCGATTATTCGCCCAAGTGCGACGAGGCCGCGATTGCCGTGCCGTGCAAAAATTTGAAGAACGTGAAAAATTTTCCCGTCGCGGGCGACATTTCAAAAATGAAAGTGCTGCGCGAAACGCCCTGGATTTTTGGCCTTAAAAAAACAGCGCAAGGCGTGTGGGACGGCGGAAGCATCATCGACTGCGGCGAAGGCAAAATGTACAATTGCAAGGTGACGTTCGTTCCGGCGGGCGGAAAGTACAAAGCGGACACGCTTATAATGCGCGGCTCCATCGGCCCGCTTGGCCGAGACCAATTCTGGATGCGCCCCACCCCGGATCTTTTGGAAAAAGTTAAAAAATAGCGCGCTGTCATTACGCGCCGACAACGTAGGCGCCGTCCGCGATTTTTTTGGAAAGCTCCCTCTTGGGCATGGGCTTTCCAAACAAGTAGCCTTGCAGGCGCTTGCAGCCTAACGATTTCAAGAAATCGCGGGCCTCTTCCGTTTCCACGCCCTCTGAAAGCGTGTCCATTCCTATTCTATGCGCCAAAGACATTATGCTTGTCAAAATCGGAAGCGACTTTGAGTCCTCGGAAAATCCCGAAAGAAACGCCATGTCGATTTTCATAAGGTCAAAAGAATAATCCTTCAGCACGTTCAAGCCAGAATAGCCCGATCCAAAGTCGTCCAGCCACAAGGAGTTCCCATTTTCGCGGAAGGCCTCAAGCGCCTTCTTGAGCTTTTCGTCGCTGGCCAATAGCGCGCTTTCGGTAATCTCAACATGAATGAAGCGGCGCGAAACGCCGTATTTATTGAAGCAGTTGGCAAGCTCTTCAGCGGGGTTCACAAGCTCAAAGTCCAGCCTTGAAAAATTCACCGAAATTGGAATGACGGGCCGCTTGTTGTCTATCGCTTCCTTTAAATCCTTGCAGACGGCTTCCATTATGCAAAAGTCCAGTTTGTGAATCAGATGGTATTCTTCCAAAACGGGAACAAAGGCTCCCGGCGGCATAAGGCCGAACTCCGGGTCTTCCCAGCGGGCCAGGGCTTCCGCCCCGCAAAGGTTTCCGTTCTCCGCCCAAACGACAGGCTGGTAGTAAACTTTGATGTAGCCGTTTTTTATGGCCTTGTCCAAGTTGTTTATGATGTACTGCTTTTGCTTGAGTTCTTTTTCCATGGCGGAATCGTATTCGGCAATGTCGCGGCCAAAATGCTTTTTGATTGACTCGCAGGCGTAGCGCGCGCGGTCGCAGGCAAGGTTGGGCGATTCCGAGCGTTTTTTTGGAGCGTATATTCCCGCCTTGAGGCGCAGCTGGACAGAATCTTCCGCGGCCGTGATTTCGCCTTGGATTTTTTCTATCTTGGCTTCCAAGCCGTCCGCGTCCGCGAGCGCGACAAAGTGGTCGTCGGAAAAGCGCGCGGCCAGGCCGTCCTTAAAGGCTCGGCTCACAATTTGCGCGACAGTTTTTAAGAATTCCGTTCCGGCCGCGAAGCCGTATTTTTCGTTGTAGTTCTTAAAGTTTTCCACGTCCATAAAAACGAGGCGCAAACTGTCGACGTCCTTTTCAGGGTCAGCAATGCGCTCGGCGGCCTTGGCGTAAAAGCATTTCATGTTGGGAAGGGAAGTCAAGTCGTCTATCAAAGATTTTTTTTCAAGGCAAGCGTTAAGCTCATTGAGGCGCTCGTCCTTGTGGGCCTCAACCCTTTTTTGATGGTAGGAATTTACGGTGGCGGCAAAGAGCGCGAGCCAGGTTGTAAAGGCGTTCACCTTTATGCTGAAGCTTATCGGAATGATTTTGCTTTGCAAGTAAATGTAAACCAAAAAAATCGCGCTCAGGCCTACGAAGGAAATGACCGGGTTCCAAACAAGAATGCAGCTTACAAAAATCACCACCGTAATGAAAGCGAAAACTTGCCCTCCCCGGTCCGCGCTGGTGTAGGAGACAAAAAGTCCAAAGGCCACCATCGCGATGGAAAAAAGGCTTTTTATGATCCGGCCGCCCAAGAGGCTTACTTTTCTTCCTTTTAAGTACAGGATTGAATAAACCAACATTATTATCGCGGACGCAAGCAAAGACACATAGGCGATTGTGTGGGCGACAAGCCAGCGGACGTTGGTGTTTCCAGCGTCTTGAATCACGCCCGTGAACATCATCACGAGCATCCATATTTCAAGGACGGCCACAAGAACGGAAACGTAAATGCTGGCCCGCGCGTTGGCGGTAAAAAGATATTCCCTTACAAAGGGGGTGCGCTTATTTTGAGTGATGATTTTTTTGACTTTTTCTATTGCGTCTTTCATGGAACTTTAGTCCTTATAATATTTTACATCACATTCCGCGAAAACGCAAGAAAATTATTAGAACGAACCGGCGACGGCCATAAAAAAAAAGTCCTGGCAAAAACCAGGACTTTTGTGGTTTAGAAGTTTATATTAGAAACTTCCCGCTACCGCGACGGCGCATGGCAAAAATCGAAGAACCGTTAAGAAAAATCGCGCGACAGCGCAATTTTTTAGGTTCATCGATAGAACGCCTCGGAGCGAGACTAGCGAGCGACGGCCACGGCTTGCTGTGGCTTGCGCCAAAAAAAAGTCCCGCCCAAAAAGAGCGGGACCCGTTCAATTGCAAAATCGCGTTAGAAAGAACCGGCGACCGCAACCGCGCAAGCCACAGTGCAGCCGACCATCGGGTTGTTGCCCATTCCCATAAAGCCCATCATTTCTACGTGGGCGGGAACTGAAGAAGATCCGGCGAACTGGGCGTCAGAGTGCATTCTTCCGAGCGTGTCGGTAAAGCCGTAAGAGGCCGGGCCGGCAGCCATGTTGTCCGGGTGCAAGGTGCGTCCCGTTCCGCCGCCAGAAGCGACTGAGAAGTACTTCTTTCCGGCGAGCAAGCGCTCTTTCTTGTATGTTCCGGCAACCGGGTGCTGGAAGCGAGTCGGGTTGGTGGAGTTTCCTGTGATGGAAACGTCAACGTCCTCGTGCCACATGATGGCTACGCCTTCGCGAACGTCGTCGGCGCCGTAGCACTTAACGATAAGGCGGTCGGGGTTTGAGCCATACGGAACTTCCTTAACAACCTTGAGAGCCTTGTCGGTTCCCTGTCCGTTGAAGTAGTCAAATTCAGTCTGAACGTAAGTGAAGCCGTTGATGCGGCTGATGATTTGCGCGGCGTCTTTTCCAAGGCCGTTAAGGATTACGCGAAGCTTGTTCTTTCGAACCTTGTTGGCGTTGGCGGCGATTTTAATCGCTCCTTCGGCGGCGGCGAAAGACTCGTGTCCGGCCAAGAAGGCAAAGCACTGTGTCTCTTCGCTCAAAAGGCGGGCGCCCAAGTTTCCGTGGCCAAGTCCAACCTTGCGGTCGTCGGCTACAGAGCCGGGCAAGCAGAAAGCCTGCAAGCCTTTTCCGATGTTGGCGGCGGCTGTGGAACCAGTCTTGTCGCCGGACTTTTCGGCTTCCTTGATCGCGATGGCGCTTCCCAAAACGTAAGCCCATTTGGCGTCTTCAAAACAAATCTGCTGCGTTGACTGGCAGATTTCGTAGGGGTCAAAGCCGCGGGCCTTGCAAAGTTCGCGGGCCTCGTTCAAGCCGGCTTCGCCTTCCTTGAATCCGTATTCTTTAAGAGCCTTGTTCACCTGAGGAATTCGGCCTTCAAAATCTTCAAACAATGCCATAGTCTATTCCTCCTGATTACTCTTTGCGGGGGTCAATGAGCTTGACCATTCCCTGATCGGCTGTTACGCGTCCGTAGTGAGTGCGGGCGCCTTCGATGGCTTCCTGGGCGGGCTTTCCGGCCTTGAGGGCGTCCATCAATTTGCCAAAGTTGATGCAGTTGTAGCCGATGATCTGGTTGTCCTTGTCAACGGCGCAAGTCTCAACGTAGCCTTCTGTCATTTCCAAGTAGCGGGGGCCAGTCTTGCGGGTGGCGAACATAGTTCCAACCTGTGAGCGCAAGTTCTTTCCGAGATCTTCCAAAGAGGCTCCGACCTTGAGTCCGTCCTTTGAGTAGGCTGACTGAGTGCGGCCGTAAACGATCTGCATGAAAAGTTCGCGCATCGCTGTGTTGATCGCGTCGCAAACCAAGTCTGTGTTCAAGGCTTCAAGCAAAGTCTTTCCAATCAAGATTTCGCTGGCCATGGCGGCTGAGTGTGTCATTCCTGAGCAGCCGATTGTCTCGACCAAAGCTTCTTCGATGATTCCGTTCTTGACGTTCAAAGAAAGCTTGCAAGCGCCTTGCTGGGGGGCGCACCAACCGATTCCGTGAGTGAATCCGGAAACGTCTTCGATTTTCTTTACCTTGACCCATTCTCCCTCTTCGGGAATCGGGGCCGGTCCATGATACGCGCCCTTAGCCAAGGGACACATATGCTCCACTTCCGCAGTGTAAGTCATGAAGTTCTCCTTAAATATGTATGAGTAAGTTGAAAAATATAATAGCGCGCCGTCGTTTTTTTTTCAATAAAAACGATTGACAAAAGCGATTTATTATAATAATCTAATTAGAATTAGTTAATTCTAATTTCATCAAAGACATTTTTGGAGGCTTTTATGCTGAACTCAGTCGCAATCGACAAAATCATCGGCCGCGAGATAATCGACTCGCGCGGAAACCCCACAGTTGAAGTGGACGTTATCTTGGAAAACGGCGTTCTTGGCCGCGCCGCCGTTCCCAGCGGAGCGAGCACCGGAGAGAACGAAGCGCTTGAAATGCGCGACGGCGACAAGGCGCGCTACGGCGGAAAGGGCGTTCTTAAGGCCGTGGAAAACGTGAACAAGGTCATCGCCCCCGCGCTCAAAGGCTTCAACGTTTTTGAGCAGCGCGCGCTGGACATGAAAATGCTCGCCCTTGACGGAACTCCCACAAAGAGCAAGCTTGGAGCCAACGCGATTCTTGGCGTTTCCCTTGCGGCGGCGCAGGCGGCGGCCAAAGCCTTGAACGTTCCGCTCTACCGCTACATCGGCGGGGCCAACGCCCACGTTCTTCCGGTTCCGATGATGAACATTATTAACGGCGGAGCGCATTCCGACGCGCCAATCGCCTTCCAGGAATTCATGATCAGGCCGGTCGGAGCCAAGTCCGAGCGCGAGGCGATCAGGATGGGAGCGGAAGTTTTCCACGCGCTCGCGAAGCTTCTTAAAAATCGCGGCCTTTCAACCGCCGTTGGCGACGAGGGCGGCTTCGCTCCCAAGTTTGACGGAATCAACGACGCGCTTGACTCAATCGTCCAGGCCATAAAGGACGCTGGCTACAAGCCGGGCGACGACGTTAAGATCGCGATGGACTGCGCGGCCTCGGAATTCTCCGTGGAAAAGGACGGAAAATTCTATTACAACTACAAGCAGCTTTCAAACGGAACTCCCAAAGACCCCAACGGAAAGGAGCTTAGCGACGACGAGCAAATCGCCTACCTTGAAGAGCTGATCACTAAGTACCCGATTGACTCCATCGAGGACGGCCTTGACGAAAATGACTGGGAAGGCTGGAAAAAGCTTACCGCCAAAATCGGAAGCCGCTGCCAGCTTGTCGGCGACGACCTTTTTGTGACCAACGTAAAATTCTTGGAAAAGGGAATCAAGGAAGGCGCGGGAAATTCAATCCTCATCAAAGTGAACCAAATCGGCTCGCTTACCGAAACTTTGGAGGCGATTGAAATGGCCCACCGCCACGGCTACACGACCGTGACAAGCCACCG
>CADCCO010000006.1 GCA_902799965.1 uncultured Spirochaetaceae bacterium | reverse complement strand
TAGCGGATTTTTGCCAAAAAAGCAAGAAATTTGCAAAAAACAAAAAACTGTTGTATAATAGAAAAATGCCTAAAAGTTTTCGCGAACGCGGCCGCCGCCCGCTTTTAATCCCCGCCCTCTTGTCCGCCGCGCTTTTTTTTCCAGTCTTGTTTTCCTGCCAAAGCGCCAAAAAAGAAGCGCCGCAAAACTTGCGCCTTTTGTTCGCGGGCGACATTATGGCGCACACGCAAAACTTTAGCATGGCCGACTACAATTTGATTTGGGACGACATTCGCGAACAAGTTGAAGCGGCGGACTTTTCTTTTGCAAACTTGGAGGCGCCGGTATTTGCCGAGCGGCCATTTGAAAGCTACCCCACCTTCAACATGCAGCCTTCCTACCCTGCCGCCGCCTTTGACGCGGGCTTCAACCTTATTTCGCTTGCGAACAACCACACCAACGATATGGGCTCACCGGGTATCAAAGCCACAAACGAGTGGTCAAAAGAAGTCGAAATGAAATCACAAAATCGGGTTCAAAAACAAAGCGCCAAATCGAAAGACACCCCGCGGGCGCGGCCCGTCTACTTTAGCGGCCTTACTGACGGCGGCCAATTTTCGCTCGCCGAATTTTACTGGCATGAAAACAAAATTCTTTTTGTCGCCGTCACCGAGCTTTTGAACACTTGGAAAAACTATTCGGAAGTCAATTACGTTCCGCCCACCAAAAAGGGCCGCGCCGCGTTCGCCAAGCAAGTTGCGGATTGGAAGCAAGAGCGGTCACCCGACTTGTTCATCGTAAGCGTCCACACCAGCGAGGAAGAGTACGTCCTTACCGTCCGCCCGGAAGTCCGCGACTTTTACCACGCGCTTTTGGACGCGGGCGCGGACATCGTCATTTCAAACCATCCGCACGTCGTCCGCCCGATTGAATTCATCGCGGAAAAAGATTCAAAAAAAATCCGCAAGGTCATAATGTACGCAAACGGAAACACAATCAGCGGCCAGCGCCGCGCCCTCAACTACGACGACCCCAACGAAATTTGGAACTACACCGGCGACGGCCAAATGCTGGAGCTTGAAATGGCGCTTGATGAAAAGGGCTTTTTCGCGCTAAACTGCAAAACGACTTTTATCACCGCCTACACTCCGCAAGGGGAACGGAGTCCTGTCATCAAACGGCTAGACGAAAATTTCATTCACTCTCTAAGAGAAAACGGCGAGAAAAAAAATTCAAGATACTACGAGGCGCGTTTGGAAGCGCTCAAAAAGATTAAGGAAATTTGGACATGGCGATAGACTACAAAAAGCTTCCCGTATACGAACAAAAGCAAAAAATTTTGGACTGCTTGGAAGAGCACCAAGTGATTGTCGTGCAAAGCCCGACCGGAAGCGGAAAGACGACGCAGATTCCGGTGATTCTCCACGAGGCGGGCTATTCGCAAAACGGCGTGATAGCGGTGACCCAGCCGCGCAGAATCGCCGCGCTTAGCGTGAGCGAGTTCATCTCAAAGCAGCTGGGAACAAGCTACCCCGGCCTTGTGGGCTACAAAATGCGCTTTGAGGACAAGACCGACCTTACGACAAAAATAAAAATAATGACCGACGGAATTCTCTTGCAAGAGATGAAGCTTGACCCGATGATGATGAAGTATTCGGTCATTATGGTTGACGAGGCGCACGAGCGAAGCTTGAACATCGACTTTGTATTGGGTCTTTTAAAGCGCTGCTTGGAAGTCCGCAAAGACCTAAAGGTTGTCGTTTCTTCGGCCACGATGAACGCGGAGGCATTTTCAAAATATTTTGGCGGCGCTCCAATCGTTACGATAGAAACGCAAACATTCCCGGTCACTCTTTTGTACGACCCGCCCGCGCTTCCGGCAAGCACGCTGACCGAAGCGGCGGCGGAGGCGATGCTCGCAAAGATTGAGGACACAATCGGGCGCGTCTTGGACAACGGCGAGGAAGGCGGCATTTTGATTTTCCTTCCGGGCGAAAAAGCGATTCACGATTGCGTGCGGCGCTTGGAGCGCAGCTACTACGGCCGCCGCCTTTTTGTCCAGCACTTGTATGGCAGGCTTCCCAAAGAGGAGCAGGAGCGCATTTTCATTCCCGCGCCCAAGGGAAAGGTCAAGGTTGTCGTTTCCACCAACATCGCCGAAACATCCGTCACGATTGACGGAATCACCACGGTAATAGACTCAGGCCTTGCAAAGCTGAACTTTTACAGCCCGCGCACGTTCACATCCAGCTTGATTGAAACGCCGATTTCGCGGGCGAGCTGCCAGCAGCGCCGGGGCCGCGCAGGACGAACCGCGCCCGGTTCTTGCTACCGCCTCTACCCCCGCCGGGACTTTGAAACGCGGCAGGAATACACGACGGAAGAAATTTTCCGTGCCGACCTAAGCGAAGTCGTTCTTAGAATGGCGGAGCTTGGCATTAAGGACTTTGAAAAATTCGACTTTATATCAAAGCCTTCATTGGAAGGTATCAAGGGCGCTATGGAAACCTTGTTCATGCTAAAGGCTTTGAACGAAGACCGAACGCTCAGCGACATCGGAAAGATGATGGTTTGGTTTCCCCTTTTGCCGCGAATCAGCCGCATAATCGTAGAGGCGATTTTGCGCTACCCCGACATTTTGCAGGAAGCGATAATCGTTTCCTCTTTCTTGTCAACGCATTCGCCTTTTGTACTTCCGCCCGGAGAAGAAATGGAAGCGCGCGCCGCCCACCACCGCTTTAACGACATTCAAGGCGACTTCATCGGCTACATAAAGCTTTACCGCATTTACGAAAAATTCCAAACGGAAGAAGAAAAGGAAAATTTCTGCCAAAAAAACTACCTTGACTACAGGGTCATGGCGGAGATTCAAAACATTTACGAGCAGCTTAGCCAAATCGTAAGCGACCAAAAGATTCCGATTTGCGGCGGCGGCTCTTACGACGACTGCCTTTGCGCGGTGGCGGCGGGAATGATTCAATTCGTCGCCGTTCGCGAAGGCCGCGACAATTTTAGGACGCTGACCGAAGGCCACATTTCGATTCACCCCGGCTCGTCGCTTTTCAGGACCGACCCTCTTTACATTGTCGCGGGCGAAATCGTGCGCACAAGCCGAATGTTCGCGATGAGCGTGTCGCCGCTAACCAAAAAGCTCATAAACAAAATAGACCCGGACTTGGAGGCTCGCCTTGAAGCCGCCCGCAAAAAGAAGGGCGACCGCGAGGACAGCCGCGACGCGCGAAACGGACGCGACAAAAACGGAAGGCAAGGCCGGGACGCGCGAAACTGGGATAGTTCGCAAGCCAAAGACGCGCGCGGCAAAAATGGTTCGGACGCCAAAAATGGCGTCGGCGCGGACAAAAATAGTAAAGCCCAGCAGGGCTTACAAGACCAAAAAGCGGCCGCTTGGTCGCTCGGCAAATCTGCCTTTGCCATCGAAAAAATCAAGGGCAAAAAAGTCGTCCTGCTTCCCTGGCGGGAACTGCAAACCGCAGTCGAGCCTTACAGCGTCGAAGACCTTGAAGCGCGTTCGGCCGGCCTCCGCGGCCGCGTGTTGCTGGACGGCGGCCTAAAACTTATGGACGGCGAAAAGCTTGTGACAATCGTAAAGGCGGCAAAGCTCTTTGGCTTTGAGCCGGTCGAAGAAAAGGCTTTTGACAGAAAGCTTAACATAGACTTGACGCAAGAAGGAGCGGCCGCAGTCCTTTGCAAGAATTTGCGCTGGCTTATGAAAGTGGCGCAGGCCAAGGCAAAGGGCCGCGAAATGGGCTTTGCGGCGCTCTACACCGACCAACGCGGCTCGTATTGGCTAAAGGTTTCGCGCGGCTTTTCAACGGCGATTTCCGAAAGCGCCGCGAGCCTGGAATTTTTGGCCAGCGACCCCGCCGCCCGCTTGACCGACGAGCTTAAGCGCGAAGCCGGCTTTGTCTACGCAAGATTGCGCGCGTTCTACGCGTAAAACGAACGCAAGGCCGAAAAGTGCCGGCCTATTTTGCGGCGGGCTTGATTTCAGGCTTAGACTCGGGCTTTTTTTCGTCCTTTTCCTCTTCAATGCCCAGGATTTTCATCGCCTTTTGGCGGACGGAATTCTCGATTTTTTTGTCGTTCGCAAGAGCGCGGACGGCGCTTTCGCAAGAAGAGTATTTTCCGGTCGCGTAAATGTCAAGGCCGGACAATTTTGTTTCCTTGTCGGACGCGGCCAAAAACGCCGAGCAGGCGCCGCTAAAGGCGGAGTCGGGATATTTCGCCAAAAGCTTGGCCACTTCCTTTCTAAAGGCGCGCTTGGTGTTGTCGGAGGCCAAAGTTTCCGCCCACTTTCCTATTTGAGAGCGGCCGGCCTTTCCGTATTTCAAAAGCGCTTCCGCCGTCTGCCGCTTTACGTTGTCGCTCGCCTTTTTGTCTTCGATTTGGCCGACCAAAAATTTGTCCGCGTCAGAGTCGGAAAAGGCGGCGAGCTTTTCGTAAGCCTTCTTTTTTACGGCGGCCTCAGGGTCGCTTTTCGCGCGATGAATGATGTATGGAACGGACTCCTTCAATTTCATCTTTGAAGCCGCGTCAATCGCGTCAAGGCGAACCTTGTATTGGCTGTCCTTGATTGCCTGAATGACAACGCTCGCCGCCTCTTTCGTTTCAAAGTAAGCCAAGCCCTTAACCGCGTAGCAGCGCAAGGTCGGGTCGGTTTCTTCGTACAGTTTTTCCAAGACCTCGACCGATTCCGGCTTTTTCATCGCGCCAATCGCTTCGGCGGCATAGGCCCGAACGAAAATGTTTTCGCCGTCGTCCTTGGCGATTTCAACAAGCGCGTCCCAAGTTTGAGAGGCGTTGATTTTTCCCAAGACTTTCATCAAGGCCTGGCGCTGGGCGGCGCTCAAGTCAGAGCGGTCAAGGAATTCCACCAAGTATTCGGCTTCGTCTTCGCCGCCCAAGTCGCCAAGGGCGCTCAAGGCCGGCGTAAAGTAGCTTTCGTTTTCGCTTTCCAAAAGCGTCACGACGGCGGGGATGGCCGCCTTGGTTTTTAGCGCCGAAATGTATTTAAAGGCCTGCTCCACCGTCGAAGAGCGCTCTTCGTAGGGGTCATTCAAAAGGCTTACGGCGTAGTCCTCCAAGCAAGGGTCCTCAAACTTGGTGAAGTATTCCAAAATCTTTTCGCGAACGACCGGGCTTTTTGTTTCTTGGAACAAGTCGTAAAGCTCGTCTGAATAGCGCGGGTCGTCGTTCTCTATAAGCATTTTGACCAAGTCGGCCAGTTCCGGCTCGATTCCGTATTTTATCGTGTCGCGCGTTTTTTGCTCGCTGTCCTTGTCGTCTTTTTTGGCGGCTTCGGCGGCCTTTTGCGCGTCGGGCTTTTTGGGCCTTTTTGCGGGCGGAACTTCGCTAACGCCGGCCAGCTGGATTTTGGGTTTTTCGTCCGAGTTTTTTTCGTCCGCGCCTTTTTGCGGCTTTAGGTCGTCCGGGTTGTCAACGACTATTTCTTGCGGTTTTTTAGCGGCGGGCTCGGCAATTTGGCCGGCGGAACTTTCGTCCGCGCTTTTTTTGCCGGCGGCCTCTTGCGCGCTGTCCGCGCTTTCATTGCCCTCGCCTTCCGGCTCTTCAATCGCGCCGCCGCCCAAAAACTTTTGGCCCGCCGTTTGCAAGACGTTCCGGCTTTCGCTGTCGCCGACAGTCTGCCCGCCGGAAAGCTCTTCCGCAAAAATCGGATTAAAGAGGAACAAAAGCGCAATCGCAAAAAAAGCAAAAACCTTCATCGTTCTATTTTACCTCGCCGCGGCTGAATCTGTCCAGGAATTCCTTCCTATACTCTTCAAACCTGCCAGCCTCGATTGCGTTACGAATGTTCTTGACCAAACTATGCAAAAAATAAAGGTTGTGGTAGCTGGAAAGCATCGAAGAAAGAATTTCCTGGCTCTTGAACATATGGCGCAAGTACGCGCGGCTGTAGTTTTTGCAAACCTTGCAGTCGCACTCCGCGTCAATCGGCCCAAAGTCATGGGTAAAGCGCTCCTGCTTAATGCTGAGCATTCCGTCGTGAGTAAAGTAGCTGCCGTTCCGCGCGTTGCGGGTCGGAAGAACGCAGTCAAACATGTCGATTCCGTCGGCAACCGCCTCAAAAATGTATTCGGGCGTTCCGATTCCCATAACGTACTTGGGCTTTTCTTCCGGCAAGTACTGAACGGTGTATTGCAAAAAGCGCGCGAAAACGTCGCCCGGCTCGCCGACGCTAAGGCCGCCGATCGCGATTCCCGGCAAATCCAAGCCGCTTACAAATTCCGCGCTTTGCTTTCGCAAGTCCTCAAAAAAATTTCCCTGGACAATCGGGAACAAAATTCCCTTGTAGCCCTCTTCTTCCTGAACTTTCTTCCATTCTGAAACCGCGCGCTCAAGCCAGCGGCTGGTCACGCCAAGCGCGTTCTCGGCTTCCTTCCGTTCCACGCCATAGGCGGCGCAAACGTCCAGCTGCATTTGTATGTCGCTGTTAAAGTCGGCCTGCGTGCGGACGACGCTTTCGGGCGTGAACAAATGGTAGGAGCCGTCAACCGTGCTTTGGAAGCGGACGCCCTCTTCCATAATTTTTCTGATTTTAGAAAGGCTGAAAACTTGGAAGCCGCCCGAGTCGGTCAAGAAATTCCGCTTCCAGCCGGTAAAGCCGTGCAAGCCGCCGGCCTCGCGGACCAAGGGGCTTCCGGGCCGCAAGTACATATGGTAAGTGTTGGCCAAAATTATTTCAAAGCCTATTTCCTCAAGGTCGTCCTTTGTAATGGCCTTTACGGAGCCGTTGGTTCCGACCGGCATAAAGACCGGCGTTTGCACGATTCCGTGCGGAAGAGCAATCTCGCCTGTCCTCGCCCGCGACAAAGAGGATTTTGCCTTTATCTTAAAAATCGAATTCATTTTCCGCTCTCAAAAAAATTACGTGTGCGAGTACTTCAGCAACACGACGCTGATAATAATGAATATTACGACCGGAGCCCACGCGCCCACCAACGGGGGAAGCATTCCGAACTTGGCCATCAACATTGTAATCATTTGCGTCACGTAGAACAAGACCGCCATTCCCAGCGACAGCGTAAGGCTTATGACAAAAACGTTCCGCTGGCTTTTGCCCGAAATTCCTATCGACAAAAAGGCCACGATCAGAACGACAAAGGGAAACGAAAACTTGTTGTAGTACTGGCTCAGCGCCTCGGCGAACGGCAGGCCGGCCTTTTGCAAGTGCCTGATGTAAACCTTGCTTTCGGCGACGGTGGCCGACTCGACCGAAAT
Source organism: uncultured Spirochaetaceae bacterium (assembly GCA_902799965.1). Taxonomy (GTDB): domain Bacteria; phylum Spirochaetota; class Spirochaetia; order Treponematales; family Treponemataceae; genus Treponema_D. The sequence goes on along the minus strand of CADCCO010000006.1, from coordinate 39,478 downwards.
CGTATTGTTCCTAAAAGTTTCGGGCGGCTCTGTAAGCTCCAGCTCCGAGACTGAATTGACCGTGCCGCTTTTTAGCTCGCCGTTTTCGTAAGTGTACTCAACGCCCGAAATCGTGAACCAATGTCCGTCGCCTTCGTTCCAAGCGGCTTCCGGCGCGTAGATTATGGACACAAGCTCATGCTTTTCGTTCCGGTCAACGACGTAAAGCTCGTGGATGCGGCGCATTTCGTCGTCGTAGTATTCGGCCTTGTAGACGCGCTTTCCGTCTTCGCTAATGATGACAATGTGGTCGTTGCTTTGGTTCTTTTGCTGGCGAAGGGCCTTTGTCTTAAGCTCGTCGTATTTTAGACTGGACTTGACAACCACTTTGTCTTGAAAGACAAAAAGGCCCACGGAAAGCGCGGCGGCAAAGACAATCAGCGGCATCGACCAGCGGATAAGAGAAACGCCCGAAGCGAAAAGCGCCGTCAATTCGTTCTTTGAATAAAGCGAGCTTAGCATAAAGCAGGAAGCGAACAAAACGCTCAAGGGAACGGCCCAAGTGAAAGTCTTTGGCAAAAAATTCAGCATTATAGTTCCCACGACAGAGGGCGGAACAAAATTGAAGATGTACTTCCAAATGTTCATCATCAAGTCCACCAGCTCCAAAATAAAGGCGAACGTTATCATCGAGCCGATAAAAAGCGGAAGAAAAAGCCTGTAAATGTAAAAAACCAGCTTCATTTTTTGCGCGCGAAAAAGTAAAATGCCAAGGCCGCCAAAAGCACGACAGTGTTTGGAAGCCACATCAAAATAAAGCCGTTGAAGCCGTTCCTGTAGCCCAGCTGAATTCCAACGGTCATCATCGCCCAATACAAGAACGAAATGAAAATGCCGACGACAAGGCCAATCGTCTGGCCGTTCACTTTGCCGAACAAGAGAGCGAGCGGCATCGCCAAAAAGGCGAAGAAAAAGGAGCCGAAGGGAAGCGAGAATTTTTTGTTGTATTCCAAAACGTTCATGTTAAGCTCGCGCTGAATCGTGTTGGGATTCTTTTTCATTTCCCTTATTTTAACGCCCAAGTCGTGGCTGGTCAATTCCGAAGGAGAGACGCGGCGCTCAAAGGCAAAGACAGTGCTTTCAAAAAGGTGAAGCGACATCACCTTTGACTTCAAAAGATCAAAGTCCGTCATCTTTTTTTTGTCAAGGACGATGACGGTCGCGTCGTTCATCTCGAACCTCATGCTCACGCCCTTGTATTCGCCGGAATCCACGTGGGTAGCGCCGGCCGCGATGACGCGCTGGTTTCCCGAATCGTCAAGGTCAAAGAGCAAAAGGTCGCTCACGTCTTTTTCCTTCACGTCGCCAAAAACAACGGTCGTGTTGTTCATTCGTTTTACGGCGCGCGCCTCTATTTCCATCGCGGGATTTTTAGAAATGCTCTTTCTAAGCTGGTCGCGCGTCTTTGACGTTCCCAGCGGCAAAAGATAGTCGTTCATAAAAAAAGAGAATATCGAAATCAAAAGGCCCATTACCAAAATCGGCTTCAGCAAAAGGCGGCCCAGATGATAGCCCGAAGCCTTGAAAATCAAAATCTCGTTGTCGGTGTTCATTCGTCCCAGGCACATTAAAAAGCCCGTAAGCGTGGCAAAGGGCGCGGACTGCGCCAGAACGAAGGGCAGCGAATAAAACATAAGCTTCATCGCGTCGCCCAGCGGAATGTGCTTTCCCAAAAGCTGCTTCATAAAAAGCATGATTTGGTTCACAAAGAATATCAAAAAGAAAAACAAGTACATTACAAGAAAGTACGCCGCCAACTGTTTGACGATGTAGCGCAAAAGCTTTTTTTCGCGCCAGTTGCGCCGCTTGAATTGCAGCTTTACGTACTTTCGCTTTGCCAGCGCCCATTTTTCAAGCGCGAATTCAAAGGCTGTCCTGACTTTTTTGTATTTTAGGATTTTTTTTAAGAAGGCTTGGAGCAAGGCCAGGCATTTTTTTTTAGCCCGCTCATACGTTTCAAGCGCTATTTCCTGAAAGTCCATCAATTTCCCGTGGAACCAAAGCCGCCGGAACCGCGCTCGGTTTCGTCCAACTCGGCCGCCGGGCTAAAGAGCGCGCGGGTGACGGGAGCGGCGACTATCTGCGCGATTCTGTCGCCGGAATTAACGGTGAACGGCTCCTTGCCGTGATTTATAAGAATTACCTTAAGCTCGCCGCGATAATCGCTGTCAATCGTTCCCGGCGTGTTCAATACCGTTACGCCGTTCTTGGCGGCCAAACCCGACCGCGGGCGAACTTGAATTTCGTAGCCGTCGGGAATGGCGAAAAATAGGCCGGTTCCAATCAAGGCGCGCTCGCCGGGATTCAAGACTACGGGGCTTTCCACAAGCGCGCAAACGTCCGCGCCCGCCGCGCCCGCGGTCTTGTATTCGGGAATCGCGGCTCCTTCCAGAGCCTTAACCTTGATTGAAACTTCGCTCATAGTTACTTCTTTTGCTCGTCCAAAGCGTCGATGTAAGAAAGCTGCAAGCGGCCTCTCTGGTCGACTTCCAAAAGCTTGACAGGGATAACCTGTCCTTCCTTAAGAACGTCTGTGACCTTCTCCACTCTTCCGTGAGAAAGCTTTGAAATGTGGCAAAGGCCTTCTTTTCCGGGAAGAATTTCGATGAAGGCGCCAAAGTCCTTTATGCTCTTGACGGTTCCCTGATAAATCGTGCCGGGCTCCGGATCTTCGGCGATTCCCTTGACGGCTTTGGCGGCTTCTTCGGCGGCCATGCCGGTCTTTCCGTAAATCGTGACCGTTCCGTCTTCGTCAGTGTTGATCGTAACATCGTACTGGGCGCAAAGAGCCTTGATGTTCTTTCCGCCGGGTCCGATGAGAGCGCCGATTCTGTCAATCGGAATCTTTGTCGTAAGGATTTTGGGCGCGTAGGGAGAAAGCGGCTGCGGCTTGTCGATGCACTTTTCCATAATCGAAAGAATGTGCAAGCGGCCAACGCGAGCCTGCTCCAAGGCTTTTTTCATGATTTCTGTCGTAACGCCAGGAATCTTGATGTCCATCTGGAAGCCCGTGATTCCGTCCTTGGTTCCGGCGACCTTAAAGTCCATGTCGCCAAGGTGGTCTTCTTCTCCCAAGATGTCTGACAAAATCTTGTACTTTTCGTAGTGGTCGCCTTCGGTGATCAAGCCCATCGCGATGCCGGCAACCATCTTCTTAAGAGGAACGCCGGCCGCGAGCATTGACAAACAGCCGCCGCAAGTAGAAGCCTGCGATGACGAGCCGTTTGACTCAAGAATCTCGGAAACGACGCGAACAGTGTACGGGAATTCTTCGCGGCTGGGAACCATCGGCGCCAAAGAGCGGCGGGCAAGGTTTCCGTGGCCGATTTCGCGGCGGCCGGTCGTGAGCTTTCCTGTCTCGCCGACTGAATACGGCGGGAAGTTGTAGTGCAAGATAAAGTGCTCGCTTCTCTCTCCGTCGATGTCGTCGTAAGACTGCTCGTCCTGCAATGTTCCCAAAGTGGTCACGGCCAAAGACTGGGTTTCGCCGCGGGTGAACAAGGCGCTTCCGTGCGGACGCGGCAACACGTTCACTTCGCAAGTGATCGGGCGGATTTCGTCGCACTTTCTTCCGTCGATGCGAACGCCGTCGTCCAAAATTGACTTTCTCAAAAGCTTGTACTGAATGTCGTCGAACAAAGCGTCAAAAAGCTTTTTCTGTGTTTCGTCGGCAAGCTGCTCGGCGTATTCGGCGGCGACCTTGGCCTTGACTTCCTTTACAGCGGCGCCGCGGGCCATCTTTCCGGCGCGGAAGCAGGCTTCCTTTACAAGCGGAGTGGCCTTGGCTTCGATTTCGGCGGCATTGGCAAGAGTCACGTTGAGAGGCGCGAGCGGAAGCTTTTCCTTTCCGGCCTTCTTGACCAATTCCTCTTGCAGCAAGCACATCGCCGTGATGAACTTTTGCGCCTCGTTCAAGGCGCCGAGCATCACTTCTTCGCTGGCTTCGTTGGCGCCGCCTTCTACCATAGTAAAGCCGTCTTTTGTTCCGGCTACTACGATTTCAAGCTCCGCCTTTTCCTGCTCTTGGAACGTCGGGTTGATTACGTACTTTCCGTCAAGGTAGCCCACGCGGCAGGCTGCCACAGGTCCGTGGAAGGGAATGTCCGAAATTGAAACAGCCGCGCTTGAGGCGATTACCGCCAAAATGTCGGGCGTGTGAACGCCGTCGGCGCTGACGCAAGTCGGAACGATTTGGATTTCGCGTCCGAAAGACATTTCAAAAAGCGGACGCATCGGGCGGTCGATGAGGCGGCTTACCAAGATTTCCTTGTCCTTGGGGCGGCCTTCGCGCTTTACGAAGCCTCCGGGAATTTTTCCGGCGGCGTAGAATTTTTCGTTGTATTCAACGGTGACGGGAACGTAGTCCATTCCTTCGACAACATTGCTTGAAGCGCAGACTGTGGCGATTACAGCCGTTCCCGCGAACTGCGCGTAAACGCAGCCGTTGGCCTGCTTTCCGATTTTTCCGGTTTCAAGAATCAATTCCTCGTCGCCGATTTTGTAAGTTACTCTTTCTACTGACAATTCTTTTTCCTCTTTATCTTCTTTTCCGCAATCACAGGATACGGTCAACTGTTGGCGGCGCCAAAAACGCCGCCATATTTAAAACAAATTTACTTGCGGAGGCCGAGCTCTTTGATAAGGGCGCGGTAGCCTTCCAAGTCCTTTCTCATCAAGTACTTGAGGAAGCGCTTGCGCTGGCCGACAGCCTTCATCATTCCGCGCTTGGCGCTGGTGTCTTTGGGAAAGCGGTTTGAGTGCTCTGTGAGCTGCTCGATGCGCTTTGTCAAGAGCGCGATTTGAACCTTAGTGTTTCCTGTGTCGTTTTCGTTCGCGCCGAATTTGCTTACGATTGAGCGCGACAATTCCTTTGAAAGTGCCATATTTTTCTCCTAAAAAATAGTTTTCTGTTGAACGGCTAAGCCGCCCTAGCTTTGGAATTCAATCTCTTGTATTGAAGAAACTTTTTGCCCAAGCGGAAATTCCAGGCGAAGGAATTGGCCTTCCGCGCAAAAAAAGGCTGAACTTTTTTCGCCGTCAGAAACAACGCAAACCGGATGCCGACCGGCTTTTGGAAAAACTTGCGTCGTCCTTTCGTTCGCAATCATTGACAGACATGAACCCGACGAACTAGCCTTCCATGTGAATGGAAGACAATCAATGCGGTACGGAAAGCCCAAAAGCTTTTTTGCCAAAGCAAAGTCGCCTTCTAGGACCGCGCCGCGAATCAAGCTTGAACTTACCCGCCTTCCGTCAAGAAGAACGTCGTCCAAGACTTTCAGTTCCAAACCGTTTTGGGTCGCGTAATCCGACAATTCGGCGACGCCGGTGTCTGAATTATGCCCGCAGCGGAAATCGGAGCCTGCCGCCAAAAATTGCGCAGAGCAAAATTTTCTCAATTGGTCGAGAAAATCCCTTCCCTTTATTTTACTGAAATCTTCAGAAAAGTCAATCATCACGCAAAAATCAAAGCCTCTTTTTTCCAAAAATTCCAGCTTCATTCTTTCTGTCAAAACGTCGCCGGGATAGCCTGAATTTTTTAGCGCGCCCGGAGAGCGTTTGAACGTCGCCGCGCCGGCCAGCAATCGGTCGCAAGCCAAAAAATCGGGGGCGGCCCGATTTTTCGCAAGGCCTAAATCGTTAGAGGCGGCCGCGCGCTTTTCTTTCCACTCAAACACAGCGTCAAAAAGCGCTTGGTGGCCCAAATGGCAGCCGTCAAAGCCGCCGATTGTAACAGCTGATTTCGCGCCCGTCATCGCCCCGCTTTGAACGTCTTCCCAAGAATAAACTTTCATTTGGCCGCCCCCGAAGGCGCCTCTTTTGGAACGACATACTCGTAGCGCGCGCGGCCGCCAGATTTTGTCACCGCGCCCATAAAAAGCCCGTCCGCGCCAAAGACCGCGCTTGTTCCTTCGTCCAGCGGCGAGGAAAAAAGATTCGCGCGCAGGGGGCGGCCGTTGTAAAAATCGTTTTCCGCGCCGGCCTTCAAAAAGGCGCTTTTCATTCCGCAAAGCCGCGCGGTTTCCGTGTCCATCGGGCGCAAGGAAGAAACGGAGATTGTGTCCTCGTCCGCCGCGTCTTTTAAGAGAAAGTTTCCGACGCGCGTTCGCTTAAGCGTTTCAAGGCGGCCGGCGGACTGGCAGTCTTGGCCGATGTCGCGCGCGAGGCTCCGTATGTAAGTTCCCTTGCTGACCAAAAAGCGGACGCGCGCGGATTTGACAAGCGCGGCATCGTTGGCAAGCCCATAATCGGTGGAGGCGGCCGCCTCAAGTTCCGCGTCCAAAAGCTCGGCCTCAAAAACAGTGATTGGCCGCGCGGGAATTTCGGCGGTCTTTCCGGCGCGCGTCAAGTCGCTCGCGCGCTTTCCGTCGATTTTTATCGCGGAAAATTCCGGCGGCCGCTGCATAATCTTTCCTGTGAATTTTTTTAGGGATTCTTTAAGCGCGCCCAAAGCGGGAAGAGGCGCGGTTTTGACGACTTGGCCTGTGGGGTCAAGCGTGTCCGTTTGTTCGCCAAAAATTATTTTGGCCTCGTATTCTTTGTCAAAGGCGGTTATGAGTCCGGCCAAGCGGGTAAGGCTTCCGACGCAGACGACCAAAAGGCCTTGCGCGAACAAGTCCAGCGTTCCCGTGTGGCCGACTTTTTTTGTGCCCAAAACTTTCTTTATTTTTCCAAGCGCGGAAAAACTTGTGATTCCGGGCTTTTTGTCGTAAAGGATTATGCCGCTGGGATTAGGCATTACAGGGGTCGCCTTCTTCGCCCTCCGCGTTGTTGGACGCGGCGGCGGATTTTTCAGCGTCGCTCTTCACCAAGTCCTCAAGCTTCTTGGCCATTTCGTAGCCGTCGCGGATTGACGTGTCGGCCACAAAATGCAGATGGGGGAATTGGCGTATCGTAAGCTTTTTGGCGATGCTGGACTGGATAAAGCCCGCCGCGCTGGTCAAGCCTTCAACGCCGCGATTAAGTTCCGACTCCGACATAAAGGTGGAAACGTAAACTTTTGCGTGCGCCAAATCCTTGGCCACTTCAACGCGGTTGATCGTCAAAAAGTTAGAGACGCGGGGGTCTTTTATTTGCGCGCGCAAAATCATGTTGGCGATTTCGCCCCTGATTTGCTCGCCCAATTTTAAAAGTCGGTACTGGCCCATCAAGCCTGTCCTTCGCCGTTAGGCGCTGGCGGAACGATATGCGGATTCACGCCGTGCGCTCCAGGCCTTGCTTGCTCGGCTTCCTTTCGCGCGCGGGCGGCGGCCTTTTCGGCGGCGATTTTTTCCGCTTCCTTGGCGGCCTCTTCGGCGGCGCGGGCTTCGGCTTCGCTTCGCTGCTCGGCTGCGGCGGCTTCATTCTTGGACTTGTCGTCAATCAAAGCGTCGCCCAATTTGCGCGCAACTTCGATGTATTCAAAGGCTTCGATTTGGTCGCCGACGCGGATGTCCTGCCAGTTCTCCAAGCCAATGCCGCATTCAAAGCCTTTCGCGACTTCTTTCGCGTCGTCCTTAAAGCGCTTGAGCGAGGAAACTTTTCCCGTGTAAATTACGATGCCTTCGCGAATAAGGCGAACGCCGCAATTTCTCTTGACAACGCCGTCTGAAACGTAGCAGCCGGCAATCGTTCCAATCTTGGGAACCTTGAACGTGTTCTGGATTTCCACAGTTCCGATGACCTGCTCCTTTGTGTCGGGGCTGAGCATGCCTTCCATGGCGGCGGTGATTTCGTTGACGCATTCGTAGATGATTGAATACTTGCGAATCTCGACCTTTTCCTGCTCCGCCAAAAGCTTGGCCTTGGGCGTGGGGCGAACGTTAAAGCCAACGATAATCGCGTTGGAGTCCGCCGCGGCAAGAATTACGTCGCTTTCGTTAATCGCGCCGGCCGACGAGTGGATGACCACAAGGCGGATGTCTTTTGTGGAAAGCTTTTCAAGCGCAGTCTTGAGCGCTTCGGCGCTTCCCTGCAAGTCGGCCTTGATGACCACTTTGAGTTCCTTGACTTCGTGCGCGTCAATCGTCTGGTAAAGGTTGTCAAGCGTGACTTTCTTGACGGCCTTGGCGTCCTCAAAGCGCTTGAGCTCGACGCGCTTGGTGCTGATCGCGCGCGCCTCTTTTTCGCTTTCGGTGACCTGGAAGGGGTCGCCCGCGTTGGGCATGTCTTCGATTCCGATAACCTCAACCGGCTGGCTGGGCGTGGCTTCTTGGATGCGCTTGCCGCGGTCGTTGAACATCGCGCGCACGCGGCCAGAATAAATGCCGGCCACAAAGGGGTCGCCCTGATGCAAAGTTCCGCGCTCGACGACCACGGTTGAAACAACGCCGCGGCCTTGGTCAATGCGCGACTCAAGGACTTTGCCTTCCGCGCGGCAATCCCAAACGGTCTTAAGCTCAAGCATTTCGGCCTGAAGCAAAATCGCGTCAAGCAAATCGTCTATGCCCTCGCCCCTCAAGGCGCTGATGTTCACGTACTGGGTGTCTCCGCCCCAATCTTCCGGCGTAAGTCCAAGCTCCGTCAACTGCGTGCGAACGCGGTCGGGGTTCGCGTCGGGCTTGTCCATTTTGTTCACCGCGACGATGATTGGAACCTTCGCGTCCTTGGCGTGGTTCACGGCTTCCAAAGTCTGGGGCATAACGCCGTCGTCCGCCGCGACAACCAAAACGACAATGTCGGTGATTTGGGCGCCTCGGGCGCGCATCATTGTAAAGACTTCGTGGCCCGGAGTGTCCAAGAATGTAATCTTTCCCTTGGGCGTTTGAACGCTGTAGGCGCCGATGCTCTGTGTGATTCCGCCCGCCTCGCCTTCGGCGACGTGGCTGTGGCGAATCGCGTCCAAAGTCTTTGTCTTTCCGTGGTCAACGTGGCCCATTACCGTTACGATCGGCGGGCGCGGCTCCTGCTTGTCTTCGTTGCTGGTGTCGCGCGCGATTACCGTTTCGTCGTAAAGGCTGACCAAGTGGACTTCGCAATTGTATTCGGCCGCCAAAAGCGTGGCGGTGTCGCTGTCGATTGACTGGGTGATCGTAACCATTTGTCCCATCGACATAAGCTTTGCGATGATTTCGCTGGCCTTAAGGTTCATCTTGCGCGCCAAGTCGCTTACGGAAACGGTTTCCATAATGTCGATGGACTTGGGAACGTCGCTAACCTGAGTCTCGGACTTCTTCTGGCTTTCGTAGAACTTGTCCTCGTCAAAGGCCTCTTCTTTGTCCTTGCGGCTGTATTGCTGCTTCTTTCCCTTGAATGATTTTTTGGGCGCGTTTTGGCTGGGCTTTCCGCCGGTCATGCCGCCGTTGGAAAATCCGCCGGCGCCGCCGCCAAAGCCTTGTCCGGGCCTGTTAAAGCCGGGGCCTTGTCCGTTTCTGTTGAATCCGCCGGGTCCGCCGCGGTTAAAGCCGCCCTGCCCGCCGCGATTGTCGCGCTCGCGGTTTTGGTAGCCCGCGCGGGCTTGCGCGCCGGTAAAGCCGGAGCCGCCCCTGTTTTGGCCGCCGCCGTTGTAGCCGCCGCGTCCGCCTTGGCCGCCCCTGTTCCAAGAGCCGCCGCGAGAATGGTCGCTAAGGTTTCCGGCCTTGACGTTGGGTCGCGCCGAGTTGAGCGTAAAGGAAGAGGCGGGCCTTCTGGCGGGAGCCGCGCCTTGGGCCGGAGCCGGGCGCTGGCCTTGTCCCTGCCTTGAAGGAGCCTGGCCTTGAGGATTCTTTCTTTCTTCAGGCGCCCGCTGCGGCGCGGAAGCCTGCGCCTTGGGCGCGCTGGCGGCCGAAGCCGACGGCGCTCCTTGCGCGTTTTGCTGCGGCGAAGGGCGTTTTTTTACCAAAATGACCTTTTTCTTTTTTTCAGCGGGAGCGCCAGAACTTCCGGCGCTTTCGGCTGCCTTTGGAGGCGCGGCCTTTTTGTGCAAGACAACTCCGCTTTTCTTTTCTGTTTCTTCTGCCATCAGCTATTATTCCTCGTCCTCTTTAAATTCAAACTCAACGCCACACTTGGGACAATGTGTCATGTCGAGAGTTATTACGGCGCCGCATTCAGGGCAATGATATTCTTCTGAATCGTCGGAAGCGGCATCTTGGGCGCTCTCGCCTTCGCTGGGCTGCGCCTCCTGGCCTTCTTCCACAAACTCAACGTTTTGATTGACAATCTCGTTGATTTTTTCCAAGTCTTCTTTTGTAACGCCTTCAACATTGATTGACTCGTAGTTGTCGACAAACTTTTGAACGTCTTCGATTCCCGCTTCCTTAAGAAGGGCGGCGACGCGCTGGTCAACTCCGGGCAAGTCGGCGATGGCCGCGATTTCCTCATAGTCGTCGTTAAAGAGGCTCTGCGCGTTCTGCCTTGTGGCGATCTCGCTAAGGTCAAGCTCGGCGGCCTGCTCTTCTGTCTTTACGTCGATGTTCCAGTCGCAAAGGCGGTTGGCAAGGCGCACGTTGAGGCCCTGCTTTCCGATGGCCAAAGAGAACTGGCTTTCGGCAACGATGGCGAGCGCCTGCTTTTTGTCTTGGTCAAGAATGATTACGCGGCTGACTTCCGCCGGGCTGAGCGCGTTCTTGATGAACGTCGTCGGATCGGGATCCCAGCGAAGGACGTCGATTTTTTCGCCGAGCAATTCGTGGATTACGTTTTGGATGCGAACGCCCTTCAAGCCGACGCAGGCGCCGACCGGGTCGATGTCTTCGCGGGCGCTTGAAACGGCAATCTTAGTGCGGTAGCCGGCTTCGCGAACGATTTTGTTGATTTCAACTGTCCCGTCCAAAACTTCTGGAACTTCCGCCTCAAGGATAGAGCGAACCAATTCCGGCGCCGAGCGCGAAAGTATCAACTGTATTCCGTTTGAAGTCTTTGCAATCTCAGTGACCAAGGCGCGGATGCGTTCGCCCTTTTCGTATTTTTCGCGCGGAGACTGGTACTTGACGGGAAGCACGCCTTCGACTTTTCCAAGGTCAACGTAAATCGTTCCGTTGCGCTCGCGCTGGAAATAGCCGATGATGATTCCGCCAACCTTGTCCTTGTATTCGTTGTAAAGGTTGTCCTTGTAGCTTTCATTGAGGCCCTGGTGGCCCTGCTGCTTTCCTGTGGAAACCGCCGAGCGGTCGTAGCTTTTGGGGTCTTCGGGAATGTCAAGCTCGTCGCCGACTTCGCAGTCGGGGCTAAGCTCGCGGGCCTCTTCCAATTCAATTTCCATTACGGGGTCGTAAACGCCGTCAACGACTTCCTTTCTTGAATAAAGGGTAACGTCCGTCGGAATTCCCGTCTCGTCCTCTTCAAAAGTGACCACGGCGTTCTCATTGGTTCCATGGGCGCGCTTGTAAGCGGCCTTAAGCATGTTCTCAACCGCAAGCTTCACCGCTTCGGGAGAAAGCCCTCTTTCTTCAATAAGTTCCTTGATCGCTTCCGCCATAGAAGACGAATTGTCTTTTGCCTTTTTCTTCCCTGCCATAATTTTTTCCTTCTATATTTTTTATGCCTGCAAAAATTTTGCTTTGGCGATATCTTCGTATTTGAACGTCTTTCTTTCTCCGTCGCTTTCAAGCGTGACGGAACTTTTGTCCGAGCCGACGATTTTTCCCGACTGCCAGTCCGAAGCGTTTCTGTCCCAAACGCGAATTTCGGTTCCTTCAAAAAGAGCGAATTCCGCCGCGTTCTTTATGTTGCGGTCGGTGCCCGGCGAAGTCAATTCCATGTAAGTGTCGTCGCGGCCAAGCAAGGCCTCCAAGCGCGGCAAAAGCGCGCGGTGGACTTTAGAGCAGTCCTCAACGCCGATTGTCTTGGCCGGGTCTTTGCTTGAAATGACCGCGCTGATTTTTACAGTTGTCTTTTGCGGAATGATTTTCAGATCGACAAGAACGTAGCCCATGCCGCTTACAAGAGCCGCGCATTCTTTGTAATTTGGAATCGTGTCTAATTCAATATAATCCATGAATTCAAGCGCCTCAAAAAAAAAGACCTGCTTTCGCAAGTCCACTTTAAAAGGAGATTAAAATGTACAATTGGAATATAACAAATTATAAAAAAAGTGTCAATAGGAAAATAAAAAAACGCGGGCTTTATAGGCGGGTCCCAGCGACGAAAAAAAGGCCTCAGTAACCCCCGTCCTTCGCTTTCGGCTTTATGCCTGCGGCCAAGCCGCTTCGCTGACAGGGCCCCACTAAGTCCTTTTTTTCTGCGTCCCGCCCCATTATGCCCGCGTTTTTTTATAGTTTACAATACAGTTTTTCACTCCTTAAAAACAACTACTATTGAAGAAAGCGGAAAAGTCCGATACTATCAGTAGTATGAAGGCCTTAAAATTTTTTGCAGTTTCGCTTTTTATTCTCGCGTCGGGCGCGGCGTTCGCGCAAACCAGGCCCGTGGCCAAGAGCGTGTCGGCGGAAGCGCTTAAAGACAAACAAATAAAGCTTTCGTGGGAATTTCCCGCCAAGACAGAACCTAAAATTTCCAGCGTCCAGATTTTCAGGCGCATGAGGCCATACGCGCAAACGGAAGACCTTGAAGGCGACCTTCCCGTTGCGGAACTGCCCGTGACCGAAAAGTCGCACATAGACGCGCTGACCGAACCCGGCAGCTGGTTTTACGCGGTGGTCGCCGTGACCAAAAACGGCCCCTACAAAATCATAATACCCGGCATGAACGCCACTGTAAAAGGAGTCCGCCCAAAAGCCGCCCCCGCGCCGGAAGAGCCCGCTTCGGCTAAAAGCGAAGGCAAAGCGCAAGACGACAGCGCGCTGACAGAATCCCAGAAAGAGCTTTTGTACGCCGACTCAAAAATGCGAAAGGCGCCCCTTCCCTATCCCGGAACGCTTTTGGGCTTTGACAAGGGAAAGACAAAAATGAGCGGACGGGCTAAACAGTACGCCGCCGAATTGGGCAACAAAAAGGAGCGCAAAGCCGTTCCTTTTAAAAGCCCCTACTTTTTTGAAGAAGACATGTTCTCGCCCGACGGCGGCGACGAATACATTTTGTTCGAAACATTGCGCGCGGGGCTTGCGCCAAAAAAATACGCAAAAAGCGTCGAGCTTTTAGAAGACTTTTTGAGCGTGCGCCGCGGAAAAGAAACAAATGACCGCGCGATTTTTTACTTGGGCCAGAGCCACTACTTTTGCGGCGACTACGAAAGCGCCGTCCGCTGCTTTTTGAGCGTCCAGGACGCTTTCCCGGAACTTTCAAAGCAGTGGATTGACTCAAGCCTTGACTTGCTTGTAATCGACTAATCCAGCTTTCTAAGAATCCTTATCAGTTCAGGAACGCGGTCGGCCCTTTCGTTGGCGCCGCGCAAGGGGTCTTCGGCGGCGGCTTCCACAGAAGAGCCGTCAGCGGGCGTTCCGTTTTGGTCGGCTGCCGGAGCGGAGTCTTGGGCGGCTTCGGGCGCGTCCTCCTTGTCTTTGGGAAGCTCAATCAAAACCAATTCGTCGCGCGCGTTGACGCGGTCGTAAAAGCCGGTGCCGCCCAAGAGGCCTTCCGAAATGTCTTCGGCAACGTCGGTCAAAACGACCGTTCCCAAAAGGTCGTTCGCTTCGTAGCGCAAGCCGCGCCCGCTGTCGGCGGTTTTTAGGGCTCCCTTGCGAATGACGGCGAACTTCGCGCCCTTTTTCATTCCCTCGGTTCTTCCTATGTCAACAAGAACGTCGTTTCCGCTTCGCTCCAGTATGCGGGCGCGCGCGGGAAGAACGTCCAAGATTCCTTGCCGCAAAGAAAGCAGCGCGTTGGCGAAGCGCGAATTTCCGGTTTTAAAGACCTCAAACTTTTGCGCCGTAGTTCCCGTGCGGGCGGAATTCATCTCCGCCGAAAGCTTTATGTCGCGGCCGTTGTCGCCGGTCGACAAAAGGACAAAATAGTCGTAGCCGTTTTGCCGCGCGTCGGCGTAAGCCTGTCCGTAAGAGCGGCCTTCTTTTGGAACGGCAAGAACGTTCGTTCCCAAAATTCCCTTGAACAAAACGGCAAGGCGCTCGGCGGTCACGCGGCCCAAGTCAGGATGCAAAAGCGGCTCGTTTGAAGGCATATAGTAAAGGCCGATTGTCCAGCGCGTCTTGTCCAAGTAAAATGGATTGACGTTCCACTTGGAAGCCAGCGTGTTTTGCAAAAGGCTTTCGTAGCCTTCCACCGTGTCCGAAAGGCGAACAAGGGCCGCCTTTTCATCGTCGGCGGGCAAGGCGCGGCCTTGCGTTTTTTTGCTTTCTATCGCTTCCTGCAAAACTTGGTTTTCTTGAATGAATTTTATTTGCGCCAAATAGTTTTCGCTAAAGCCCTGCCCGCGCAAAAGGCGGCTGAAGGCGGCCCTGGCCGGATAGTTTAGCGGCTCCATCCTAAGCGCGTCTTGGTACTCGTAGCGCATCAAGGGGCCGGCGTATTTCTTTGCGTAGTCCGCGCCCTTTTGGACGTGCCACTTGGCCCAAACCGCGCGGCGGGGGTCTTCCAAAGGAATGTCTTCGCGGACCAAAAGCTCAAAGGCCGCCCGCATCGCCTCGTCTTCGGGAACCGCGTCCAAGCCCAGCTCCCAAGTTTTTAGCGCGCCGGCGTTTTTTCCAAGAGCCAGCTCCGAAAGCCCCTTTATGTACCAAGACTGGCCGCGGTTTCTGTCGCGCGAAAGGCTCCAGTCGGCGATGTCTATGACTTCGCCGTAGCGCTTTTGCTTAAAGTAAACCAAGGCCAAAAGCTCGTAGGCTTCCATATATTCCGGCGCAAGCTGGATTGCGGCAAGGCAGCGCTTTTCGGAAGAAGGAAGGTCGCCTTTCTTAAAGTCCAAGTAGGCGGCCACAAAGCGCGCCTGCGGGTTTTCAGAATGGGCTTGAATCGCCTGAGAGGCGAAGCGCTCCGCCTCGCGCGACTTTCCCAATTCGGCGCTAATCAAGGCCAGCGACAAAAGCGCCTTGGCGTTTTGCGGGTTGCGCTTGAGCGCGTCGGCGTAAAGGCTTTCGGCGCCGGACACTCGACCTTGAAAGAGATTCAATTCCGCAAGGCCAAAACGGGAGTCGATGTCGTTGGGGTATTTTTTTTGGACGGCCTCGAAAATTTTCCGCGCGTCGTCAAGGCGGCCAAGCGAAATCAAGGCCAAGCCTTCCAAGTTCAAAATGTCGCTGCGGCCGCCGGCGTATTTTTTGGCGTTTTGCAATTGGTCGAGCGCGGCCTCGGGGCTGTCCATTTCATACGAGCATTGGGCAAGCCTGAACCATGCGTCTGCGAACGCGGGATTGGCCTTGAGCGCCTCTTGGTATTTTTCGCTCGCGTTCCACCAAGCGCGCTCGGCCTGAAAATTCATTCCCTCGTCAAAAAGGGAGGCCGCGCTTTTTTGGGCTTGGCCAAACGCAAAGGAGCAAAAGGCCGCCGTTAAAAGCGCGAACAGCGCGGCGTTCTTGGCACCGGCGATTTTTTTCAAAAAAGACTTTCCGCTATTCCCCTGAATCCGATTTCCCGCCCTCATTGTTTTCCCCGTTTTTCAGAATGACTTTGATTACGTTTATCCTGTGGCCTTCCATGTCCTGCACGATAAAGTCGTAATTGTTCCAAGAATGCTTTTCGTATTTTACCGGAATTTTTCCGAACAAGTCAAAGACAAAGCCGCCCAAAGTGTCAAAGTCTTCGACCGGGAATTCCGAGCCGATAGTTTCGTTAAGGTCGTCAAGGCTGGTCCGCGCGTCGCAAAGCCAAACGTTGGGGCCAAGCGGAATTATGTCCTCGCGCTCGTTGTCAAACTCGTCCTGAATGTCGCCGACGATTTCTTCGATTATGTCTTCCATGCAGACGATGCCGGAAATTCCGCCGTACTCGTCTACGGCGAGCGCGATGTGGACGTGCCGCCGCTTGAACTCGCGCAAGAGGCTGTCGATGCGCTTGGACTCCGGCACAAAAAAGGCCTTGCGTATGATTTTGTCCAGCGCGATGTCTTCCTTTTTGCTAAAGGAGCGAATCATGTCCTTGACGTAAAGGATTCCCACGACGTTGTCGATTGAGTCGGCGTAAACAGGAAAGCGAGAGTGGCCTGAGGCCGCGATTTTTTCAAGCAGCTCGTCAAGCGGCGTGTTGATGTTGATGAAGTCAACGTCAATGCGCGGAACCATCACTTCCTTCACGCTTGTTTCGGACAAGTCTTCGATTCCGCGAATCATGTCCTTTTTTTCTTCATTTAGAAATTCGCGCTTGGCTTCTTCCTCCGCGCTTTCCTTTTTTCGTTTAAATAGTCCCATAAGGCTAAATTATTTTTTCCCCTTCTAGTTTTAAAAGAATTTCTTCCTGCAATCTAAGCATTTCGCATTCAGGCGCCTTTCCCTTTTCTATGTGCTCTTCCCCGTGGTCGTATCCGTTAAGGTGAAGAAGGCCGTGAAGCAAAAGGCGCTTCAACTCGGAATTTTCGTCGGTCTCAAAATATTCCGCGTTTTTCTTCAGCGTGTCAAGGCTCACCGCGATGTCGCCCGCCATAAGCCATTGGCCGCCGGCTTCGTCCGTAAATTTCTCGCCGTTCTCAAAAGAAAGAACATCGGTGGGCGCGTCTATGTTACGGTAATTTTTGTTAAGCTCCCTAATCATTTGGTCGCCGCAAAAGACGACCGAAACTTCCTCGCCGTCAACGCCAACGGCGCGGGCGGCCTTTTGCAAAAACGCTTCCGCCTTGTCAAGCCAAGCCGGCTCTTCGATTCCCTCAGCCGAAAGCAAAAAATTATTTGCCATCGCCCTTTCCTTTTTTGGAAGACGAGCCGGCCTTTTCCTTCGCGTCCTTTTCCTTTGACTCCTTTTCGTCAGGGTCCTTTTGGTCGGGATACTCGATTCGGCTGTGGTAGTAGCCCGCCAAAATCGAAACAAAGGACTCTTGGATTTTCGTAAGCTCGCCAAAAGTCAAGGCGCAGTCGTTAAGCTGGCCGGCCTGCATTTTTCCTTCGATAAGCGTATGGATGAATTTTTCCAAGCGCGGAACGGTGGGCTTATCCAAAGTGCGGCAGGCGGCCTCAACCGTGTCGGCCAGCATTACCACGCCGCTTTCACGGCTTCGGGGCGGGTTTCCAAAATAAGAAAAGTCTTCCGCCTTTGCGTCGGGATTTGTCTTGAGCGCCTCTTGGTAGAAATACTGCATCACGCCGTTTCCGTGGTGTTCGCTTATTATGTCTATCACTTGGCGCGGCATGCGCAGGGCGGTCGCCATCTCAACGCCCTTCTTTACGTGGCTTCTGATTATCGAAACGGAAAGCGACGGATTGATTTCGTCGTGCTTGTTTTCGCCGCTTTGGTTTTCGACGAAATATTCGCTTTGGTCGATTTTTCCGATGTCGTGGTAGTAGGCTCCAACCCGCGCGACAAGGGGGTTGGCCCCGATGGCCTTGCAAGCGTTCTCCGCCAGCTGCGAAACCATAAGCGAATGGTTGTAGGTGCCGCTTGCGGTCAAGAGCATTTTTCGCATCATCGGATTGTTCAAGTCGCTCAAGTCGATAAGGCGGAAAACCGAGGCCGTGTTCAAAATTTGCTCAAGCGGAGTGACAAGGCCCAAGACCAAAATGCCGCTAAAGAAGCCGTTTATCGCAAGGCCAAAGGCGATTTTTCCCGCTCCGTCAAAAGAGTCGTTGAAAATCACTTTAAGCAGGAAGGCGGTCAAAACGTTCAGCATGGCCGTAATCAAGGCCACAAAGACCATTTGCATGCGGTTTTCGATTTTGCGGACAATCCTGCAAGAAGAAAAGCTCGTCGTAAGGGCGAACAAGAAAATCGGCAGATTGAAATTTGAAGCGTTCAAAAGCCCCAGCGCGCTTACCAAGGCAAAGAAAACCGCCTGCTTTTCGCCGAACAAAATCACGACCAAGAATACAAAGAGGCTGTTCGGTATGAAAACGCAAACGCTGTAAGGCGAGCCCTGCGCCAAAGAAGTCTTTTGCGCGAAAACCACCGCCGCGTACGAGGCCAAGAAAAAAATCACTTGGACGACCGACTCTTTTAGCGTGGGAGTTTTTCCCAAAAGCGCGTTTGAGAACAAGAAGAACCAAAGGACAATCAAGACCGCTATGTAAATCAAGCTGTCGGCGTAGGCGCGGTAGTCTATGTATTCGCGCACGTTGGCCATTTTCTCAAGCTTTCTGTAGGCTTCTTCCGAAATGACAAAGCCCTTTCTTATGACTTTTTCGCCCTTTTGAACGACGGTCGGATACTCCATTGTGCCTGGAAGGGCGCGGTCGGCCACAATGGTCCTGTCGGCCACTTGCCCTATTTCGTATTCGTCAAGCGCGAACGAGGCTACGGTGGTGTTGCGGCTTACGCTGAAAAAAGCGATTACGGCCACGGCGGCAAAAGCCGCGAGCGACGTTATTATTCGGGGAAGCTGTTTTTTGACCGCGGCCCAAAAGGGGCTATGGGGCTTTCCGCCTACTACTTCAATTTTTGACTGGGTCATTTTCATACGCCTTCACAATTTTTTTGACCAAGGGGTTTCGCGAAACGTCCTGGCCGGTCATTCGCATTATTCCTATTTCGGGAACGCGCGAAAGCAAGGCCAGAGCCTGCGAAAATCCGCTTTGAATTTTTGCCGGCAAGTCGACTTGCGTCAAGTCGCCGGTTATGAACGCCTTTGATCCGCTTCCAAGGCGGGTCAAAAACATTTTCATTTGCTCTTGGCTTGCGTTTTGGGCTTCGTCAAGAATCAGTATTTTGTCGCAAAAAGTTCGGCCCCGCATGTAGGCCAAGGGCGCGGTTTCTATTATGCGGCTTTCCGCAAGGCGCGACACGGCCTCGCGGGGAAGAATCATTTCCATTGAGTCGTAGAGAGCCCTAAGGTACGGCGCGGTTTTTTGCTCCAAGTCGCCGGGCAGGTAGCCCAAGCTTTCGCCGGCCTCAACGACGGGCCGGGTAAGAACAATTCCCCGGTACTGTTTTGTCAGCACAAGGCGCAAGGCTTCGGCCACCGCAAGAAATGTCTTTCCGCTTCCGGCTGGGCCTTCGCACAAAACCATCTCGCGCTTTCTCATAAGGTCTATGTAGTCGGCCTGGTTTTGGGTCTTGGGGTAAACCCGCCTAAAGGCTCCGGGAACGACAATGCTGGCCGCGTCGGTGTCAGCGCGGAGCGGAACGTTCAATATTGAGGCGACGGCCTCTTCGGAATCGGCGGCGCCGTCCTCGATTTCGTCAATGATTCTGTCAACGATGAATTTAAAGCGGCGCTGGATGTCGGGGTCTTGGTTTTCCACGCTCAGCTCGTTTCCCCTGGCGAAAATTTCCGCGCCCAAGCTTTCTTCGATGAGTTTTAAATTGCTGTCGTTTGTTCCGCACAGCTTGGCAAGTATGTCAGCGTCCGAAACAACAATCGTACACGATGAATCCATTTTTCTTCTAGCGTAAAATTATAGCGCGCATAGTGAAAAATGTCTAGTTTTAAAAAAAACACACGCTCCCAGCGGAAACCCGCCGCGAAAAAAGGCTTCCGCGCTTCGCTTGTGCAGAATTTTTTTCGCGACGGAACTCCGCTTCCGCGTGTTTTTTTAAAATTTTTCATTTTTTTCTTGCGTTCTGCAAAAAACGGGTTTATAATATCTATATATTTATAGAAAAAATCGCTGATTTTTCAAATTTTTGGAGGAAAACAATGTCCAGCAAAGTCGACACGTCAAGGGTTTTGGCCCTTATTTTGGGAGGCGGAAAAGGAACCCGCCTCTATCCGCTTACAAAAGACCGCTCAAAGCCGGCTGTTTCCTTTGGCGGAAAATACAGAATCGTAGACATTCCGCTTTCAAACTGCATCAATTCAGGATTCCGCAAAATCTACCTTTTGACCCAGTTCAACTCGGCCTCGCTCCACATGCACATCACCAATTCCTACAACTTCGACCGCTTTTCAAAGGGCTTTGTCGAAATTTTGGCGGCGGAGCAAACGCTTGAGCATTCGGGCTGGTACGAAGGAACGGCGGACTCGGTTCGCAAGAACTTCGTGCACTTTAAGGCGCAGAACCCCAGCCACTACATCATTTTGTCGGGCGACCAGCTTTACCACATGGACTTGCAGGCCTTCTTCAACGCGCATGTGGCTAGCGGCGCGGACGTGACAATCGCCACGACAGCCGTAAACCGCCGCGACGCTTCGGGCTTTGGCATAATGAAAATCGACGACAAAAACCGCATCACGGAATTCATGGAAAAGCCCAAGGCTGACCTTAACATCGACGACTGGAAGATTCCCGCCGCCGCCCGCAACCCCGACTTGGCTCCGGAGCGCGAATACCTTGCCAGCATGGGCATTTACATCTTCAACGCGGCCACAATGGAAGAAGTCTTGGACAACGACAAGACCGACTTTGGAAAGGAAATCATTCCGATGGCCATCAAGAACAAGAAAATCAACTCCTACATCTTTGACGGCTACTGGGAAGACATCGGAACAATCCGCAGCTTCTACGAGGCCACGCTCGACCTGACCAATCCGGAGCCAAAATTCAACTTGTTCGACGAGGCAAAGCCCATTTACACCCACGCCAGAAACCTGCCGCCTTGCAAAATGAACCACGCGGACATCACGGCCTCCCTTACAAGCGACGGCTGCATCATCACCGACTCTATGGTCACAAAGTCGGTCATCGGAGTGCGCTCAATCATCGAGGCGGGAACGATTCTAAAGGGCGCGATTATTATGGGCGCCGACTACTACGAGTCGCCCGAAGAAAAGGAAAGCAACAGGAAGGCGGGCCTTCCCAACATTGGAATCGGAAAGCACTGCCACATTGAAAAGACGATTATCGACAAGAACGCGCGCATCGGCGAAAACTGCCAAATCAACGTTTCCGGCAAAAAGTACGAGGACGGCGACCACGGCACTTTCTACAGCGCGGACGGCATAATCGTAATCCGCAAGAACGCGGTTATCCCGGCAGGCACCATTATTTAATCTTCAGCCTCGCCGAGTTTTCTTTGGAGAGTTTTGCGGCCGATGCCAAGCGCGTCGGCCGTTTTGCTTTTGTTGCCCTTGTTTGCGGCGAGCGTTTGCTCGATGACGATTTTTTCGGCCTCCTCAAGCGTGGAGCCGGCCGGAATCACGATGTTTTCGGCAGCCGAAGCGCCTCTTACAGTTGGCGGAAGGTCGTCCAGCTCTATTTCGCCGCCGGAACACATGACCACGGCGCTTTCAATGCAATTCTTCAACTCGCGGATGTTTCCCGGCCAGTCGTACTTGTACAAGGCGCTTCGGGCGCGGCTGGAGACGCCGGTTATAGTCTTTCCCATGTCGCGCGCCTCGCCTTCAAATTCCTTCAAAAAATGCGCGATTAAAAGAGGGATGTCGTCCTTCCGCTCGCGAAGCGGAGGAACTTCTATGCGAACGACATTCAAGCGGTAATACAAGTCTTCGCGGAACTTGCCTTCTTTTACGAGAGCCTCCAAATTGCGGTTGGTGGCGGCGATTACGCGCGCGTCCACCTCTATCGTTTGGCTTCCGCCCACGCGCTCAAACTTCTTTTCTTGCAAAACGCGCAAGAGCTTTACTTGCGTGGCCGGGTTTATCTCGCCGATTTCGTCAAGGAATATCGTGGAATTGTGGGCAAGCTCAAAGCGGCCCTTGACCATTTGCTCGGCTCCCGTGTAGGCGCCCTTTTCGTGGCCGAACAATTCCGACTCCAAAAGGCTTTCGCTCAAAGCGGCGCAGTGAGCCTTTACGCATTCGTGGCCGCTTCTGGGCGACAAGGCATGAATCGCGTCGGCGACGACTTCCTTTCCAACGCCGCTTTCGCCGGTAATCAACACAGTGGCCTTTGAGGGCGCCACTTTCTTTATAAGCTCGGCGATTTTTTGCATCGCGGCGCTTTTCCCAATCATTTTTTCAAGGCTCTTCGCCTCGCCCACTTGCGCCTTAAGCTCCTTGTGCTGGAGCGAAAGCTCGCGGCCTTGGAGCGCGCGCTTTACAATCAACGAAAGCTGGTCAAGGTTGAGCGGCTTGGTCAAAAAGTCGTAAGCGCCGTTCCGCATCGCGTCAACCGCCGCGTCTATGCTTCCGTGGCCGGTAAGGACGATTACGGGGATTCCGGGATTTTGCGTCGTCACGCGGCGCAAAACTTCTTCGCCGCTTATTCCGTCCATGCGAAGGTCAGTCACGACCAAGTCGATGTCGCCCTTTGCTATTTCGTCAAGGCCTTCCTTGCCGTTAGCGGCGAGGCGGACTTGGTAGCCTTCCAATTCAAAGGCGGCGCCCAAGCCTTCGCGAATGTTCTTTTCGTCGTCAATCACAAGAATCGTGAATTTCATTTTGCCTCCAAAAGCCGCCTGTCGGTTTGCGGAATGGGCAGCGTGATTATGAAAGCGGCGCCCTCGCCTTCCTTGGACTGAACTTGAATGTCGCCCGAAAACTCTTGGACGATTTTGTAAACCATTGTAAGGCCCAAGCCGGTTCCGCTGGCCTTTGTGGTGTAGTAAGGCTCAAAGACTCGCGCCAATGTTTTTTCGCTCATGCCCGCGCCGTTGTCTTTTATGAGAAGAACGAATTTATTGTCCTTTATGGCGGAACGAATTTCAAACAGGCCGCCGGAGGTTTGGGCGAATTTTTCTTGAATCGCGGCCAAAGAATTTTGCGCCAAATTTGTCACTAGCTCCCTAAAAAGCTTTTGGTCAATCAAAAGGCGCGGCGACTCTTCCGACAAGGCCAGCTTGACCTGCGCGTTTTTGCTTGAAAATTCCGGCTCGAAAAATTCCGCGAATTGCTTTAAAAGCGGATTGGGCTGAATCAATTCAAGGCTTGCGTTTATCGGGCGCACGGCGAACAAAAAGTCCATCACGATTTTGTTCAAGTTGGAAATTTCGTCGTTGACCACGTCGATGTATTTTTCCAAAAATTTTTGGTCGGGCAAAAGGCCGTCCGACTCGCGCGCCTTTTTGACCGCCTTTTGCAAAAGCTGAATGTGAATGCTTATCGCGCCAAGGGGGTTCTTAATTTCGTGCGCCACGCTGGCCGCAAGGTTTGTAAGGCCGGCAAGGCTTTCCATGCGGCGCAAAAGAATCGATTGGTTTTTGCTTTCGGTGACGTCGCGGACGGAAACTATGCTGCCCGTAAGCTCTTTGTCTTGCACCAGCGGCGAAACGTTCACTTGCGCGAATCGGACGGAGCCGCCGCTTGTTTGCGCCGAAAATTCTTCGCTTGCGTTGGCTTTCTTTGTTTCAAAACAATTCTTGAAAAAAGCCGCGATGTCCGCGTCGGCCACAAGCTCCCACAAGCGCGACGAATCGTTCTTTGGAAGCGGGCGGACGGAAAACGGCAAGAGGCGCTCGGCGGCCTTGTTGGCCAGAATAATCTTGTAGTCCTTGTCCAAGATTATAAGGCCCAGAGAAAGCGACTCTATGATTGCGGAAAGGCAGTCGCGCTCGCAAGCGATTGAAGAGAAAAGCTTTTCAATGTCCGCGTCCGAAAGCTTTGAAAGCTTTTGCGCGACGCTCTTGTTAAAGCTGGTCACCGCTTCCTCTCCCGCGCCAAGGCGCAAAGCAATTCTTCAAGCGCGCTTTGAACGCCTTGGTTGTAAGTGGAAACGTTAAGCCATGAGTCGCGGACAATTTGCGAAACGGCAAGGGCTTTTTGCGTTCCCTGCGCGCTGGAAAACAGCTCGCGCGACTTTGCTTCCAAGGCGGCGAAAAATATTTTGAGCAAAACGCGCGGCTCAAATTTGCCGCAATTTTTGATTAAGTCTGGAACGTCGGGAATTTTTCCGTCAAAAATTTGCTCAAAAAAATCCGCCGCGCGCTTTTGAACCGCTTCCGGCCGGACGGGCAAAAAGCCGTTAAGGTAATTTTGTATCACGGAGCCGCCGTCGGCAGGCTCAAAAATCGTTCCGTCGTGGAAAACGCGCTCGATTATTTCGCGCTCTTCTTCGGAGCTTCTGGGCAAAAAATTGTAGGGACGCAGGCGCGACAAAATCGTAGGCATTACGGCGCTCTTCCGCGCGGTCGTCAAAATAAAAAGGGTGTCGTTCGGCGGCTCCTCCAAAATTTTAAGGAGCGCGTTCCTCACGCCTTCCAACATTCTTTCAGCCCGCTCTATTATGACAACTTTTGTTCCGGCCGCCGCGCCGATTCGCGCCCAGGTCGAAAGGTTTCTTATTTGCAAAATCGGAATCGAGTCGTACATAAAGTCCGACTCAAGCTTTTGGCACAAGGCGACGATTTTTTGAGCGGCTTCCTCGACTTGCTTTAGTTCGGGAAGCTCGCGGCCCGCGTCGATTTCTTCCATGCGCTCGTCCAACTCGCTTGTGACGGCGGCGATTTTGTTCAGCTTGTCGCTGTCTTGCCACAAGGCGGGATTAAAGCGGTTTTCCAGCTTGCGGACGGCGCGCAAAAAAAGGTAGCGGGTAGCGTTGACATGGCTGTCGTTCATCGAAACGGAGCTGACAAAGGCTTTTTGCGCCGCCTGGATTTCTAGCGAGCAGTCGCGCGGCCCCAAGAGCATCAGGTTTGGATGGACCAAGGCCTTGTGGCGCAGGCACGACGGACATTCGCAAGTCCACTTTCCGCGCGGATTACCCGAACAAGAAAGGACGCGCGCCGTTTCAAGAGCGGCGGTCAACTTTCCGCTGGACTCACTTCCGCAAAAAAGAACGGCGCCAGGAAGCCGCAAAGAAACTATGTCGTCCTTTAATTGAGACGAGGCGCTTTGATAAAGCAAATTGTCGAACAACTTTATTCCCCCCGCCCTTAAATTGGAATTTGCTCGATGAAAGTCGTGACGACGCTTTGATTTCTAAGCGCGGACGAGTCTATCGTTTTGTTCAAGCTTTGCATCGCGAGCAAAATGGCAAAGACAAGCGCGAAGCCTTCCGCAAAGCCCAAAAGAAGGCCAAGCGTTTTGTCAAGGCTCTTCAACACCGGGCCTGAAAAAAGCGTCTTTAAAAGCATTTGAACTATTTTTATAAAGACAAAGGCGCAAATGAAAACGGTCAAAAAGCCCAGGATTTTCGCAAGCAGCGGGTTCATGGAGCGAACGTAAACCTCGGCCATTTTTTGGTAAAAGGCGGCTCCAAAAAGAAGAGAAAGAAGCAAAGAGCCGATGCCGAATATTTCGTTTATCAAGCCGCGCGCGAAGCCGCGTATTGTAAAAATCGCCAAAATAACGATGAAGACCCAATCCAAAATGTTCAAGCTCATAAAGTCTCCTCCGCCAAAATCGCGGCGATTTTTTCGGACGGTCTTTGCGCGCTGAGCATCGCGCGGCACGCGTCGCCGTATTTTTTTCTGGTGTCCGCTTTTACAAGCGACAAGAGCGCGCTTTGCAAAGAATTTTCGGTCATCGCGCTTTTTGTAAGCACAATGGCCGCGCCGCGCCGCTCAAAATATTCGGCGTTGTCAACTTGGTCGCCGCGCGTTCCCGCCCCTTCAAGCGGAATCAAAAGCATCGGCTTTTGCAAGGCCGCCGCCTCCCAAATCGAATTGGCGCCCGCGCGCGAAAGCACAATGTCCGCCGCCGCGATAACGTCGGGCATTTCCTTGTAAATGAAAGCGTAAGGATGGTAAAAGCGCTTTTCCTCTTCCGTAAGCTCCGCGGCGGCGGAGGGCTGGAAATTCTTTTGGCCCGTCTGGTGGACCACGATGAACTTTTGGCAAAGCCAAGAAAGGTTTTTGCTTACTAGCTCGTTTATTTGCGCGGCGCCCAAAGAGCCTCCGGTCACAAGCAAAAGGGGCTTGGACTTTTTTTCGGACTGGGAAACGCCCAAAAATTTCAAGCCGGCCGCCGCGTCGGCCTGGTAAAAGACGGGCCGGATTGGGTTTCCCGTAACGGCGAATTTTCCGCTCGAACCGGCCTTGAAAAATTCGCGCGTCTCTTCGTAAGTTAGCAGTATTTTTTTTGCGAAGCGGGCGTTGATTCTTGTGGCAAGGCCGGGAGTGAAGTCGCATTCATGCGTGTAGACTTTTATTCCCAAAAGCCAAGCGGCGGCGCATGGCGGAACGGAGACAAAACCGCCCTTTGAAAACAAAAAGGCCGGCCGTTCCTTTAGCAAAATAAAGAAGGCGGCGACAAAGCCAAAAAGGATTTTAAAGACGTCAATGAAATTTTTGAACGAAAAATAGCGGCGCAATTTTCCGCTTGGGATTCCGTAAAATTTATCGGCGGACTTTTTGCCGTCCTTGTCGGCGGAATTGAGGACGATTTCTTTGTCCATTTTTGAAAGCGAGCCAAGCCAAATGATTTTGACCGGCCGCGCGTTTTGGCCTTCGCCGCCGGCTTCCGCCATTTTTTTTCTGAACGAATCGGCCACCGCAAGGCCGGGATAAATGTGGCCGCCGGTTCCGCCGCCAGTAAAGGCCGCGACAAGCGCCTTATTGTCCATGGTGGTTCTTTTCCATCAAATCGAGCAAGTCTTGGCGCTTGAAAAGCTTTGCGTAAGTCCACGCGGACATTCCCAACGCGTCAAATTTGTCGGGGCTGGCTCCAGCGTCGGAAAGAACTTTGACCATGTCGGCGTTTCCCGCTCCGACGGCAAGGGTCAAGGCGGACTGGTTGTCGCTTGAAACAAAGTCCAAATTCACGCCCTTTTCCACCAAGATTTTGACCAGCTCCAAATTCTTTTTCCAAACGCAGTCCATCAAGGCAGAATATCCTCGGTCGTTTGAAACCGCGTTCAAGTCAAGGCCCTGCTCCATCATCCATTTAACTTCGTCAACTTGCTCGGCGCGAATCGCCACGTTCAGCATGGGAACGCCTTCGGCGTTGCGCTCGTTCAGGCTCATGCCAGCGTCGATGTAAGTTTGAACGACTTCGCGGTTGTCCTTTTGCACGTGAACCGCCAGCGCGTCGCCGGTAAAGGGGTTTCCGCTGTCGAACAGTTTTTTCCAAGCGGCCTTTTTCTTGGCTTCAAGCGCGATGCCTTGAATGTTGTTTTCAAAATACGCAAGCATGCGGTCAAAAGACTCAAAGTCCTTGAGCGCGCCGCACTTTTGCGCTTGTGCCGTCCATTCGCTTTTGATCGCGTAGACGTTCAGGCCAAGGCCCAAGGCCAGGCCCCAGGCAAAGGCTTCGTTTTTTCCGGCGGATTTGTCGCAAAGAAAAACGCAGTGCGTGTAAAGCTTTATTTTAGAGGAAGAGGCCGAAGGCAAAAAGTCGGCGTCTTTTTCGAGCAAAGCGGTTTTGACAGAAATCTTGTTTCGCTTTAAGAAGCCCTTCAACTCGGCGCAGTCCGTCTCGTTTTTGGGGGTGTGGATAATAAGCCAGTTCATTCCCCCATTATACCGCAAGGCCGATTTTTTTTCAAGGCTACATTTGGAAGCGGATTGAAAAGTCGCCGCCCCACAACTGGTAGCGGAACTCGTAGGACGCGCAA
Organism: uncultured Spirochaetaceae bacterium; assembly: GCA_902799965.1. Lineage (GTDB taxonomy): Bacteria > Spirochaetota > Spirochaetia > Treponematales > Treponemataceae > Treponema_D. The sequence continues at coordinate 12,218 of CADCCO010000006.1, read as the reverse complement.
AAGTTCAAGGCAAAGAAGCCAAAGTTAAGGCCAAAGCCGCCGTAAACTTGCGTCATGACTTTGTCAAACCATTTGAGCGAGTTGTTTCCTTGTCCTGCAAAAACATTTCCCGAATAATAAGGGGATTGCGCGATTCTTTGCGGCGTGACAAACCACTGCCAGTCCGACGAGCTTTTGCAAGTTATGGCCCTAAAGCCTACGTAAGGCGTGAAGAACAAAAGCGTTTTGGAAATCTGCGCCTGCGCGAAAGCCGTGTGCGTGCCGTAGTTGAGCCGAGCGTAAAGTCCGTCTTTGTTGTAGGAGACTTTTCCGCCCATATAATAGTAGCCCGCTCCAAGCGAAATTTGGGGAAGAGGCCCGTCGCCCTTTAAGAGCGCCCAGCGAACGTCGCCGCCGATGTTGAAAAATTGAATTCCCAGCCCGTCGGCGATGGAGTCCAACTTTGACAAATCCATGCCCATCGCGGAAAAGCCAACGTCAAACGGCAGGAACAAGCCGCCGACGCGCGCGTTGGCCGTCAAGGTCGGAAAAACCATAAGGCTTGGAAGGCCTGTAACGCTGAACATTTGCGCCATTTGCTTCAAAGGCTCCATGTTCAGTTTTGTCACGCCGGCCTCAACGCCTATGGCAAAATGCGGCGGCGCGGACGGGAAAACTTTTCCTATCCACGCGGAAGAATAAACGTTTTGCTGGGTCGCCGCCACCGGCAGCGTTTCGTTAATGCCGTTCGCAAATTCAGAAAGGCGCAAGTTAACTTGGTTTCCATTGTAGAAGTCAAACGAAAAAAAAGGCGCGCAAAGCGCCAGCGAAAAAAGCGCGGCAAAAAATTTCTTCATAAAAATCCCCCACAAGAATTATACAAAAAAACGGCAAAAAGGCAAGAAAAAAAACTTTAAAAAATTCGCGCCCTGCCCTTGACAGTTTTTGTCAATTTTGCTAATATAGACTTCACACGCCGCTGTAGCTCAGTTGGTAGAGCAACGGACTGAAAATCCGTGTGTCGTTGGTTCAATTCCAACCGGTGGCATAAGGCCTGCGAATCTTTCGCAGGTCTTTTTTTTTCGCGCGTTGTTTAACAAGCGCGAAAGCAATTCCGGCGCGATAATATTCATCGCGTCGGAAAACGGCCGAGTCAAGGCTTTAAGCGCAGCGCGCCTTGACCGGACGTAAAAAAATTGCCGGACTCGTCATCGGACTATCCGGCAATTTCTCGTTTTTTTAACTTTTTATTTTAGCGGCCACAAGGCCATGCTAAGAGTATTAGCGCTTAAGCGACAAGACTGTTTCCAGCAGCGTGTCGGCGGTTCTGATTGTCGCCGCGTTTGACTGGAAGCCGCGCTGGGTCACAATCATGTCGGTGAACTGGTCGGTCAAGTCGACGTTTGACATTTCCAAAGCGCCGGCCAAAAGGCTTCCCTTTCCCGCGATTCCGCTTTCGCCAATCTTGGCCTGGCCAGAGTTGTTCGACTCAACGTAAGTGTTGTCGCCGGCCTTTTCCAAGCCGCTCTGGTTGGTGAACGAAGCCAAGGCGATCTGGCCGATGCGGCGGTTCGTTCCGTTTGAGTAAACGCCGGTGATGATTCCGCTTGAGTCAATCTTGAAGTTGTCAAGGTAGCCCAATGTGTATCCGTCCTGCGCGAAGGCTTTTGTTGAAGACTGCGAGGCGCTCTGGGTGACGGTGTTTCTCATGCTGCCGATTGTTCCCAAGTTGATGTTGAACGTTTGGCGGTAAGGATTTCCATCCGCGTCGGGCGTCGCGTCGGGCACGGTGAACGAAGTCTGGAGAATGATTTCTCCGCCGGGATTTGACTCCCCGTTTACGGAGTCGGTCACGCGGCGAAGCGTTCCCATATTGTCGAACTCGACAAAAAATTCGTTTGAAGTTCCGTCGTTGGTGTTGAGGCCGACGCGGGTTTGCGTGTAGTCAGAATTTTCCGGGTCGACGTTCACGACGGCGCGCCACTGGTTGGGAGTTCCGACAACGCGCGTGAATGAAACGGCCAAGTTGTGCTCGTTTCCAAAGCTGTCGTAAATCTTGAATTCAGTCGCCCATGTTCCCTTCGCGATGTCGGCGGCGTTGGCGCCTTCCGGGATTTCAGGAGTGTTCTTGTTAAGGTTGCAGGCAAAGTTCACGTTTTGTGTGGCGCGGGCCGGGTCCTTGGCTCCGACGGGGATAACCAAGTCTGTGGGGCTGGCGGCGGTTTGGATTACCATTTCGCCGTTCATCTCGCGGGCCATCCAGCCCTGGACGCGGAAGCCGTTGGCAGGGTTCACCAAAGTTCCGTCCTTGTCAACGCCAAAGGCGCCGTTTCTTGTGTAGAAGCTTTTCTCGCCGTTCTTCAAGCAGAAGAAGCCGTTTCCCTGAATGGCCACGTCAGTTCCCACGCCGGTAGACTGCAAGTTTCCCTGCGTGAAAATGTTGTGGATAGCGGCAGTCTGAACGCCCAAGCCAACTTCCTTGGGGTTGACGCCGCCGACTTCAGTCGTGGGAGCGGCCGCGCCCGACAGCTGCTGGCTTACCATGTCCTGAAAGTCGACGCGGCCTTTTTTGAAGCCCGTCGTGTTGACGTTGGCGATGTTGTTGCCGATAACGTCCATTCTTGTTTGGTGGTTCTGCATTCCGGAAACGCCGGCCCAAAGTGATCTCATCATATCGCTATACCTCTTATACCCTTTTTAATTGCTGTAGACGGCGCGAACGTAATCCATCTTGTAGAAATTTCCGTTCACTTGAATCTGCGGATTTTCGCCGCGAGTGAAGCCTTCGACGACTCCAGAAACTTTTTCGCCCTCAACGTCAAGGTCGACAACCTTTCCAAGCGTGCTTGCGGCTTCGTTGGACTGCATCATCTGCGCCATTTTAGTGAAGCCGTTGGACACGTTGTACATTTGCTCAAGCGAGGAGAACTGCGCCATCTGGGCTATGAACTGGCTGTTGTCCATCGGTTCAGTCGGGTCCTGATGCGTCATCTGCGCCATCAAAAGCTTTAAGAAATCATCCTTGCCCAACTCCTGACTGGCTTTGCGTCCGTTCACAGTCAATGTCTTGTTGAATCTGTCCACTTCAAGATTTGTCTGAATCTTTTCAGAAGGACTCATCGTAGCGCTAAATTCCATCGCTCACCTCTTGTTTATGCGACAATGTTAACCGAAACATCGTCGTCAATGAAAGTATCGGAACTTTCCTGAATCGATGTTAGGCTTTCTTGCGCGAATTCTCCGTAAATTTTTCGGCCTTGGCGGGCGCGGCCGTCCGCGTCGTTTTGCTCACCGCCCTGCGCGAACTGCATTTGGCTTCCGGCAAAGGAAACGTCAAACGTCGCGTCCTCAAAGCCGCTTTGAATGAAGGCTTCCCTCAAAGAGTCGGCGCTTTGTCCAAAGGCTTCCAAGGCCTCGCGGCTTTGAACGGTTATGTGGCCGGCAAGGGTCTTTCCGTTCATCTCTACGCTGATCTTTACGTTGCCCAATCCCTCGGGGTGAAGAATCAAGTTGATTTGCCCCTGGTTGTTGTCGCGCAAAATTATGTTTCCGGCCTTTACAAAGTCGGCGGCGTTTTGCGTGATTTGGTTTTTGAGCATCGCTTGGAAAGCGGAGCCGTCAGAGGCGGCGCTTTGGCTGTCAAGCGACAAAATGTTTTTTTGCGCCTGGTCGCTAAGGTCAAGCGTCATCTGCACTTGCGCCTTTCCCGTTTCCTTTATCGCGACCGAAAAATTCTTTCGCTCGTCTTTTTGCAAAGGCTTTTGCGCCGCCGGAGTTTCGGGCTTGCTTCTCATGTCGGTCACTTGAATAAGCGGACGCTTTCCGTCTTTTTTTGCGGCCGAAACTTTTGGCTCCGCGTCTTTTTGTTCGGGAACGAATTCCTCAAACGCGTATGAAAAGTCAGGCTCGTCTTGAACGACCTTTTGGCCGTCAAGCAAAGACTTGGCTTGCGACAAGGAAAGCGCCTCGCCTTCCTTTAGGCCGCGCCCGCTGTTGTCTTGAGCGCCCTCTTCCGCTTGGGCCAAAGCCGCCTGCTTTGCGGAAAGCTCCCGCATAAAGTCCAATTGCTTTGGGTCGATTTTATTTGAAGCGCCCTCGCCCGCTTTGGCGGCTTTTTTAACGCCGGCGTTTTTCGCGCCGCTTTCGCCGCCTTCAACTTTAGGCGCGGATTTTTTTTCCTGTCCAAGAGCGACCGCCGCTTGAATCATCGGGTCGGTCTTTTGGCCGGCCTTGCTTTGCGCGGCCTTTTTAGGCTCTTCCTTTTTTGAAACTTTTTCGTCCGCTTTGCCGTCGTCCCGCGCGTCCGCCACGCGAGAGCCTTTCTCGTCCGCGCCCTTTTCGTCTTTGGAGACGGAACGGCTTTCCGTCCGCGCGGCTTTTTCTTCGTCCGCCTTTTTGCCGTAAGAAAGTTCTTCCGCCGGTTTGGCAGGATTTTCTTTTGGCGCTTCGGCGGCCGCGCTTTCCTTTTGCAAATTTTCGTTCAGCAAAGAAAGAAAGTCGCTTTTGCGCGGCGAATCGGAGGCGGAAACTTGCGTTCCCGCTTGCGTTTGGAGACTTTGAGGCTTTTGGATTGGTTCAGGCGAAAATGTTTCGGCTGTCTGGCAAACAATCGTTTGCAATTTTTTACCTCCAGCAAACGCCGAGGCAAAAAATCGCCGCTAATCGATTGAGTTAGGCTTTACGGTCATCTTGCGCTGAATGACAGCGGCCCTGTCGGCCGGCATCAGCGAGAGCCAGTAAGAAACCATTGAGGCTTTTCCGCTGGATTTCGCGCGCTCTTCAACTTTCCTCAGCACATCGATGGCCAGCTGGTCATCCATTGCTTCAAGAATTCCGACGGCGTTCTTTGGCGGCATGCCTTCAAGGTTGGCGGCAATTTGCTCGATGTTTGCATTTCTATCATCGAACATTTTGACCATGTTGTTGAATGTTTTTTCGCGCTCTTCAAGATTTTTTTCGCGGTCGGCTATTTCCTGAGCCAGGCGCTGGTTTTGCTCCTCGATTCCGCTTGTGTCGGCCTCGCGCTTTTCCAGTTCCTCGCGGTACAAGTCAAGGGCCTCGCGCTGCTTGTCCAAGCGGTCCATGTCCAAGTCCGCCGTAAGGGGCTTGGAGCTTGTGGCCGTGGCCGAAGTCTGCCTTTGCCAGCCCAGCGCCTTGTAGACGGGGTTGAAAAGGCTTTTCACGCGGATTACGCCCAAAAAGTCGAACCACAAAAGGCCGCCCAAGGCCAAAATCACTATTAAAAAGAGGAGAACGACTGATTTTCCGAGCGAATTGCCTTTAGCCACGGATCAAGCCTCCGATAGCCGCGCCCAATGTGATGTCGTTTTCAACTTGAACGGCGTGCCAAGAAAGGCCGCGCTTCTTTGTGAGCGACTCTTCCAAGCAAGCCTTGACGCGGCCTGCGGTTCTGTATGTCTTATAGAAAGTAGTTCCGTTGCAAACAATGCAAACCGGGCGGGTTTTGTCGTGGCCCTGCTCGGTCTTTAGGACGCTGGCCACCAAAATCGCGGCGGCGTAGCGGGCGGAGCGGTTCACCACCGCGTCAAGCGTTTCAAAGACAAAATTATAGTCGTCTTTTGAGCCGCAGTTTGCCAGCAAGCCGCCGAGCGTGTTGTCAGTCTTGTAGGGCGCGTGCAAAAAACCGTCAATTTCTATCAATGTCAATGTAGGAAGCTTAAGGACCTCGGCGGCGAATTTTTCGCTGAGCCAGCCTTCTTTGGCGGCGGTCTTTAGCGCGTAGTATGAAACCGGTCCAAGGTAGGCGCCGGAGCAAGATTTTTCCAAATAGAAAGTGCCGGGCTTGGCGCTTGTCGCGTCAAACTCGCGGTCAAAGTCGCTGCGGGGAATCGAGCAGAATTTTCCGACCTCGCAGTCGATTACGTCGGCCTTGTCAAAGCCCTTTACGTCGCCCAGCGCGGGCTGGATGTAGGCCGCGTTCATGCCGGTTCCAAGGATAAAGCCGACGTAGCTTGAATAGACGTTTCCGCTGGCGGGGTTGGCGGCTCCGGCCAAAAGCGCGGCCACAGTGTCGTTAAGAAGCATTACGCTCTTAGGCTTTTTCCAGCCGCTGGCGACAAGCGCGTCTGAAAGGCAGGCGCCGATTTTGCTTCCGACGACTTCCGGCGCCTTGACTTCCTTTGAAAAGCTGGTCAAAATGCCGTCGCCGTCGCTGGTGATTTCCATCGGGTATGAAAAGCAAAAGCCGATGCAGTCGGCCTTGTCCTTAAGGTGGGCAAGGTTGGCGGCGATTTGCTCAAAGAATTCTTTCTTTCCAAGCTCGCGCTCAACGCCGGGCATCTTGGTCTTTTCCATTTCGCTTATGGCGGGAACGCCGTTCGCGTCAAATGTTACAAGGCAGGAGCGGAAGTTTGTTCCGCCAGCGTCGATTACGATTACGCTCTTGTTGGCCGGCTTTTTTTCCGGCGGAAGAGTCCAAGTGCGAATCATGTCCTGGTCGGCCTTTTTTCCGTGGAGGCCCTGGTCCATGTCGTACAAAATCGCTTCGGCTACGTCGTCCACGTCAACGTTCTGAACAAATCCATGCTTTCCTAAAAATGCGCTTACTTCGCGGCTCATATATTTCCCCTAATTTTATTGTTTAGTTTATTCTATCATTGTAGCGCGGAATTGCGAAAAATGCAAGATTTTTGCAAGGCAAAACGCTTGAATTTTCCCGCCTGTTCAGATAATATAAAGCCCCTATGCTAGATTTGGAAGCCCTCAAAAAAGAACTGAATCCCCAGCAGTACGCGGCGGTCACGACGACCGAAGGCCCGATTCTCATCATCGCCGGAGCCGGGAGCGGAAAAACGCGCGTCATAACTTTTAGAATCGCGCACATGCTGGACAAGGGCATTCCGCAAAGCCAAATTCTTGCCCTAACATTCACCAACAAAGCCGCGCGAGAGATGGAAGAGCGCGTAAAGGACTTGACACAAAAAAAACTGCAAAACCTGACCGTGTCCACCTTCCACGCGTTTGGCGTGAAGATTTTGCGGCAGGAAATCAGCGCCCTTGGCTGGCGGGAAAACTTTACGATTTACGACGAAACCGACAAAATAGCGCTCATAAAGGAAAGCGGCCGCGAGCTTAAGTTCAGCCCCGAAGCCTTGGACTGCTACAAAATCGCGATTTTGTTCAGCGACATAAAGACCGGCCGCAAGGATTGGAAAGTCGAAACCGACATGTACCGCGAGCTTTACGAGTATTACCAGGAAGGCCTCAAGCTTTACAACGCGGTCGACTTTGACGACTTGATTGTCCTTCCGATAAAAATATTCCGCGAGTTCCCGGAGATTTTGCAAAAGTACCGCGACCGCTACAAGTATCTTATGGTGGACGAATTCCAGGACACAAGCCACCAGCAGTACGAGATGATGCATTTGCTTGCCGACAGAAACGTGGCGGTGGTCGGCGACGACGACCAGTCGATTTACAGCTGGCGCGGAGCGGACTTTGAGAACATCGTCAATTTTGAAAAGGACTTTGAGGGCGTAAAGGAAATTCGCCTTGAGCAAAACTACCGTTCCACCGAAACGATTTTGGAAGCGGCCAACGGCGTGATCAGCCACAACACCAACCGCAAGGACAAAAAGCTTTGGAGCCAAAAGACTGTCGGCAACAAGCCGATTGAAATTTTTATGCCGCAAAACGAAACTGACGAGGCGGATTTTATCGCGGAATCGATACAGGGAATTTGCGCGGAAGAAAAAATCAAGTACGACGACTTTGGCGTCTTGATCAGGTCAAACTCGCAAAGCCGTCCGATAGAGGAAGCCTTTTTGCAGGCCAACATCCCCTACACTATGAGCGGCGGCACAAGCTTTTTTGAGCGCAAGGAAATCAAGGACATCGTTTCATACCTCCGCGTGATAGCCAACCACGACGACGACATAAACCTTTTGCGGATTCTCAACACGCCCCGCCGCGGAATAGGCCGCGCCGCCCTTGAGGTCTTGAACGCGCGCGCCTCCGCCGAAAAAAAATCCTTGTGGGAAACGATAAAGAGCTTTGAGAAGGAAGGCGGCTTTGCGGACGAAAACGGCTCGCAAGGCCAAGACGCGGGCGGCGATTTTTCCCTGTCGCGCGACGAACCGCAATCAAAAGGCGCGCCAAGCGCGGCGCTTCCGCCCAAAACGCTGGCGGCGCTTGCCGAGTTCACTTCGCTCATAGAAAAAAATTCCAACATGCTGGGCGGAAAAGAGCTTTCCAAAAAAGTAAAGGCGCTCGTTGAAGAAATAAACTACTGGGACTTTTTGATTTTGGAAAACCCAAAAAGCGAAAAGGCCGCGCGCTTCAAGTACCTGAACATCGACTCGCTCATCAACTCAATCGCGCAGTGGGAAACAAACCCCGACAACTTTGGAAAGACAAGCCTTTACGACTACCTTAACCGCATCACTCTTCTTAGCCGCGACGACATGGACGACGAGGGCGACAAGGGCAAAGTAAACCTAATGACAATCCACGCCTCAAAGGGCTTGGAATTCCCGGTGGTGTTCATTGCCGGCGCGGAGGAAGGCTTGATACCCCACGCGCGCGCGATAGAGGAAGACGAAAAGAATGTCGAAGAGGAGCGGCGCCTTTTTTACGTTGCCATTACGCGCGCGCGCGACAAGCTTTACATTTCCTCCTGCGCCAAGCGAAAGAAAATGACCGCGACGGTTGAATGCCAGCCCTCGCGCTTTTTGGACGAAATACCCGCGCGCCTTGTCGAATACCACGAGCCGCAGCTGGCGGTAAGCGACGAAAAGGCGCTGGACATTTTGGCGAACATGAGGCGGCAGCTGGGATTGACAGAAAGCCAAAAATAGAAAGGCCGCCGCGCAACGCCAACAAACGCGCTCGCAAAGGCTCGCACGTTCAGGCGCCTGCTTTTAATACCGAATCTTCTTTCCGCTGCCTTCGTAGAATTCTTCGCGCATCTTGATAATTTGCTCGTCCTTAAGGTAGTCGTCAAAGTCCATCATTCGGTCGATGATTCCCTTGGGCGTGATTTCCACGATTCGGTTTGCGATTGACTGGATGAACTCGTGGTCGTGGCTTGAGAAAAGCACGACGCCCGGGAACTGGACCAGCGCCTCGTTGAGCGACTGGATTGCCTCCAAGTCCAAGTGGTTGGTCGGGTCGTCCAAAATCAAGACGTTGGCGCCGCTAAGCTGCATCTTTGACAGCATACAGCGGACTTTCTCGCCGCCCGACAAAACGTTTACCGGCTTTAACGACTCGTCGCCGGAAAAAAGCATTCTTCCCAAAAAGCCGCGCACAAAGGCGTCGTTTTGGTCGGGCGAGTATTGCTTAAGCCAATCGGTTATCGAATAATTGTTCTTAAAGAAAGAGGCGTTGTCGCGCGGAAGGTAGTCCTGCTTGGTCGTCTGGCCCCAAAAGAATTCTCCGCTTTGCGCCTTTTTCACGCCGCTAACGATGTCAAAAAGCGCGCTGATGGAATTGTGCTCGATTCCAACAAAGGCGATTTTGTCGGTGCGGTTGACCATCAAAGAAAAATTCTTCAAAAGCTCGTCGCCGTCTTCTGCATAGTTGAGCGACTTGACTTCCAAAACGTTGTTTCCGATTTCGCGGTCGGGGCGGAAATTCACGTAGGGAAATTTTCGGCTTGTGACCGGAAGCTCTTCAAGCTCCAATTTTTCCAAGACGCGCTTTCGGCTTGAAGCCTGGCCGGCCTTGGAAACGTTTGAGGCAAAGCGCTGGATAAAGGCCTTGAGTTCGGCCATCTTGTCCTCTCGCTTTTTGGCCTGGTCCTTGGCCTGGCGCTGCAAGACTTGGCTCATCTGGTACCAGAAGTCGTAGTTTCCTGTGAACTGGCTGATTTTTCCGTAGTCGATGTCGCAAATGTAAGTGCAGACGGCGTTCAAAAAGTGGCGGTCGTGGCTCACGACGATCACGATGTTGGGAAATTCCATCAAGAAATTTTCCAGCCAAGAAATCGATTCCAAGTCCAAGCCGTTCGTCGGTTCGTCCAAAAGCAGAATGTCGGGGTTTCCGAAAAGCGCCTGCGCCAAGAGGACGCGGACTTTTTGGCTTTCGTCCAAGTCGCTCATCATCTTGTCGTGGAACTCTTCTTCCAAGCCCAGGCCGGAAAGCATTTGCTCTATTTGGTTTTCGGCTTCCCAGCCGCCCATTTCGCTGAATTCCGCCTCAAGCTCGGCGGCCTTGTTTCCGTCCTCTTCGGTAAAGTCGGCCTTTTCGTAAATCGCCTCGCGCGCCTTTGCGGTCTCGTAAAGCTTTGGATAGCCCTGCAGGACGGTGTCCTTTACGCTGAAGGAGTCAAAGGCAAAGTGGTCCTGCTTGAGCACGGCCATTCGCTCGCCGGGCGTAATCGAAATCGTTCCGCCGTCGTGCTCCAGCTCGCCTGAAAGCACTTTTAGGAAGGTTGACTTTCCCGCGCCGTTGGCGCCGATTATTCCGTAGCAGTTTCCGCTGGTGAACTTTAGGTTCACGTCTTTGAAAAGCGGCTTTTCGCTGAATTTAAGAGATACGTCTGAAACTGTAATCATGATGGCCTCCCAAAGATGTCCGGGCCAAGCCCGAACATGACACGTTATTTCTTTCCAAAGAGCGACTTGAAGAAGCCGACTATGCCGCGGTTCTCCAAAGTCTTTTTGGGCGCGGCTTTTGCGCCGGGCTTTTGTCCTGCCTTCTTTCCTTGGAAGGAAGCCCCCTTGGCGCCGCCCTTCTTGTCAAAGCGCTCGCGCTTGTCGTAGGGCTTTTTGCCCTTGTCAAACTTGCCGCGCTTTTCGCCGCGCGAGCCGCCGGCCTTTTCGGAATACTTTTTCTTGTAGACTTCCATTCGCTCTTCGAACGAAAGGCCTTCAAGCGACTTGTCGAACTCGCGCTTTTCGCCGCGATTTTCTGAACGCTCGCCGCGCGGCTTTCTGTCTCCGCGCTCGCCCCGCTCTCCGCGCCTGCCTCGGCCGTCCTTGTCGTAGCGTCCGCCCTTGCGGTCGCGTCCGTAGCCGGAACCGCGCGAGTCGCGCTCGTCGTCTCCGCCCCAGCCGTAAGTGTCAAGCTTAATGTAAACGCCCTTGCTCTTGTCTTCGGCCAATTGGTCGTCGGAGCAAACGCTTGAAGGAATTTGCTTGTCGATGTAGCGCTCGATTACGGGCAAATCGTAAACGTCTTTTTCGGAACAGAATGTGTAGGCCTTGCCGCTCTTTCCGGCGCGGGCCGTGCGTCCAATGCGGTGGACGTAGTTTTCAGGCTCGTTGGGAAGGTCGTAGTTGACGACCATCGCAAGGTCGTTCACGTCGATTCCGCGCGCGGCGACATCGGTGGCGACCAAGATGGAAAATTTACCGGCCTTAAAGTTGTTCAAGGTTTCAAGACGCTTTGACTGCTGCATGTCGCCGATGATAAAGCCCGACTCAAAGCCGTTTATCTTAAGGCGCTTGCCCAAGATTTCGCAGCCCTTCTTTGTGTTGCAGAAAATCAAGACGCTTTCGGGCTTGTCGCGGTTAAGGATTCCCAAAAGGAGCGGAAGCTTTTTGTCGCTTGAAACGTGGATCAAAGACTGGTCGATTTCGTCAACCGTGATGTTTTCCGCCTCAATCGTGATTTCCTTTGCGTCGCGCGTGTATTCCCAAGCCAAGTTCTTTACGTAAGTGTTGAGCGTGGCGCTAAAGAGCATGGTCTGGCGCGCCTCTGGGTTGGGAATGAACTTTAGGATTTCGCGAAGGTCGGGATAAAAGCCCATGTCGAACATTCTGTCGGCCTCGTCGATTACAAGGAAGCCAACGCCACTCAAGTCCAGCTGGCCGCCCTTCTTAAGGTCGATGATTCGGCCCGGCGTTCCAACGATAAAGTCAACGCCCTTTTCAATCGCCTCAACCTGGGCCTTGTAGCCCACTCCGCCGTAAAAGCTGAAGGCCTTGAGGCTTGTTCCCGAAAGAAGCTTTTTGGCTTCGTCCTCAACTTGGACGGCAAGCTCGCGCGTGGGAACCAAAACAAGAGTCTTTTTTCCATCGTTCTCAGGGTTTGAAAGGCGTTCCTGAATTATGGAAACCAAATAGGCGGCCGTTTTTCCAGTGCCGGTCTGGGACTGCACGTACAAATCGTCCCCGGCAAGAGAGGTCTTTAAAACCTGTTCCTGAACAGGAGTGCATGTTTCATAGCCGGCCTGGGCTATGCCTTTAAGAAGGTCCTCATGCAAGGCAAATTCTGTAAAATTCATAGGGAAATATTATAATGGAATGAATCTTTTTATTCAAGAGAGGAAGCGC
>CADCCO010000005.1 GCA_902799965.1 uncultured Spirochaetaceae bacterium | reverse complement strand
CCGTCTTCGCGCCAGCCGCGAATTGCGCTTTCCTCGTCAAATTCCGTCAAACACATCGCTATTATCTCCTCTTTTTGCTCGCGGATAAAGCCTTCCAAGAAGTTTTCCTTGATTGCCCAGTCGACGGCTTCGCGCACGGCCTGTCCGATTTCCATTTCCTTTTTTTTGTTGTCTGAAATCCGACCGACAAGCCTTACGTAATCATACATTGGTTTGCACTTTTTGACAAGCGTTTCGTTTGCCCCTTGGTTGATGTTTATCACGTCCGCCGTCCACTCAAAGTCGCCGCTTTCGTCCTTAATCTCAAAAGCGTCCGACAGGCGGAGCTTGTAGCGTTCCGACCTTTTTGTGTCTCCGTTGTAAAAGACTATGAAGCGGGGGTTTGGAATCTTTATGAGCGACGACTGGTGCAAGTTCAAGTCCTTTTTCGCTATGTGCTTTTGGTAAAGCTGCGCGAAGTAGAAGAGCCCTCTTAAGGGCATATTAGAGTTTGTTTCGCTCTGCTGCTCATACAGCGTCATTTGGCCGTCAACCAAAAACGACACGTCGTTGTACATCTTGATGTAAATGACGTTTTCAATCGTGTTCAGTTCCAACTCGTTTGGGTCTGTGTAGTTCGTTCCGTTAAGGACGTTGTACAAGTCCAGCCGCCAGCGCTTGCTTCTCTCGTTGTCCTTTCCAAAGATTGCGATGAAAAGCCTGTCGCGAAACTGGGGCTGCGGCCGGCCATCTATGATGTTGTTCTGCGTTTCCATCTGAAAACACCTCCGATTTTTTTTCTTACATATAAGATATAGAAGTTTTTGTTTTTTAAGCGCGTTTTTGGAAAAATTCTTAATTTTTTTTTCGCTTTTTGGACTTGGACGGATGATTTTTGGCGGCAACAAATCCTTAAGAGGAGCAAGCAATAAAAACGCGCGAAGGAGACGTGCGGTTAGCGGAAACACTCTGTTTGAGCCTGCCGCGCGAGCGGCAGCGTGGGATAGTTTCAAGCGAAAACAGTGTGTAGCGGCTACCAATTCCAGTTCAAGATTAGCCGCTAAGGCTTTTCGCTTAGTCCAGCCGTTATGGCTGGGCTAACGACTAAGATTGGTTGCAAGACCAAGAAGGGGGCTGCCCGCAAGGACAGCCCCCGTTTTTTTTGCGCGCGATAAGTTGTGGGTGGGGTTGGGGCTAGGCTTGCGCGGGGGCGGAGGCAGTTTCTGCAAACGCTTCGACAGGAATTCCTAACAATGCCGAAATTTCTTCCGCCGTGTATTTTCCGTCGGCAAGAAGCTTCTTTGCGTTCTCAATGGCTTTTTGCTGGGCGCCTTCTTCGCGGCCTTGCTTTATGCCCTTTTCAAGACCCTGTTTAAGTCCCTTTTCAAGACCCTTTTCAAGACCCTTTTCAAGACCCTGTTTAAGTCCCTTTTCGAGGCCTTTTTCAAGGCCCTTTTTTGTGGCGGCGGACATGCGGGCGTTGTAGTCGCGCAAAGCCTTGTCGCGGCTGAGCTCCCTAAAGAAGGCGGCGTCCTCTTCGCTCATCGTTTTGATTATTGTTGTCGCTTCCATAATTCCCCTTTCGCTTTTTCCTATTTGGGATATGTAGTCCGTCTTGCTCTCGTCGTCGGCGTAGGAAAAGTACATGCCCCATTTTTGCAGCGGCGTCAGCTTTTCCACCGGCGTTCCGACAAGCTCTTTTATCGTCAGCAGGTCGATGAAAATAACATTGAGCCTGTCTGCGAGTCCATAGCCGTTTTTGTCCTTCATAGTATACCACGACATCTCGCTTTTGTCAGCGCTCTTGTGGAAATTCAGGACAGAAATTTGGTAGACTTTCTCCGCGCTCCACTCGCCGCCTTTTTTGGCGTTGTTGTTCAGCATGCGGGCGGCCTCAATCTCGCCGCGGGTTGCGTAGTCGTAGTCATATTCTCGGCCTTGCATCTCTATCGCGGCCCTTTCGCCGTTGTCAAAGGTTACTGCGATGTCAAACGCCATCTGCATGTCGGTCGTCGTCTCGGCGGCAGGCTCGTTGGGCTCCAGCTTGACTTCCGTCACTTGGCGCCCCAAAGTCGCCGACAGAAAGGACTTGAGCGCGATTTTCGCCCCTTCCGTGTCCTGCGTGAAAATCGCCTTGAAGTTGATGTCCAAGCGCGGATTGAGGATGGCCGTCGGATACGGCTTCCAAGTTTTCTTTGTTTCAGCCATACAAAACTCCTTTGAAAAAAAATTGGGAATTCCTCTTTTGGAATTCCCTTGCTTATATCATACAAATTTTATTTAAAAAATTGCCTAGTTTTATGAAAAAAAAGAATTTATTTTTTATCCGACTGCCGCGGAACACTCGTCAAATGTTTTTGGGCTTGAAGCGCGAGGGGCTGTAGGGGCGGCGGATGGCCAAGCGCGCCAGAAAAGCGGGGAGGGACGAATAAACAACAAAGGACAAAACTCTTATTATACCACACTTTTCGGGATTTTTTTTAAAGTATTACTTTAATGTTTTTGGCGGGAAATTTGGGTAATATTGGACGCATAGGAGTATTTTATGACACTTTTCTTTTCAATTTCAAATTCTGTTACACAAGAAGACTGGGAAAAAGTTTATGAGGAAACGCTTTTTCTGGCCGACAAACTTGACCTTGCGGATTGGGGAAAGTTTTTCTACAAAGGAGTTCGCCACTACGCGTATTGCAAGGTGAAAGAGCGAACAGAAGTGGAGTTTGGCGAAAAAAAACTTTTTTGGCAATCTTGCTCAGAATATTACAATATAAGCGGTAGAAATTACTTCAGGCTTAACAGGGTGTTAAATAATAAATACAACGAAAACGCTGGACCAGCAATTCTTCGTTGCATAGATTCCTACACAAATTTAAATTCCGAATGTTTAAAAAATCAAACCAACTACGACTATTGTGAAATTTGGGGCGGCAATTATTATATTAAGGTTTTGGCAATTTTATGCCTTTTGGAAGGTCGGCTGAAAGAAAAAGTATTTATATATGGAGAGGTTGGCAAAGAGGACTTTGAAGCTGCAGTTAGAATTGCAAACAGGTATCTAAAAGAACCTATTGAAGTTTCTGCTCGCTGCGATTACAAGAGGATGTATGAAATTGTAAAAACGATTGACATTCCGGACGAAGAAAAGCTTAATCTTATGGAAAACGCTTATCTTGGAGAAATAGACTTGAACTATAAAACCTTTATTGAATCAAAGTTCGATAAGACGGCAATAAAACGTTTTTGGGAAAATAAGTTCAAAGATTTCGATGTTAAAGATGATGAATCCAAAGACGCTATAAAATCGTATTTAGCTCACGGATTTGACTTTAAGGATTTATTTACATACATTCCTCTTGCCAGAACAAAAGAAGAATGCTTGAAGCTTTTAGAATTGACAATTGAAACGGCGCATTCTAACTGCTATTTTAATGAACTCGAACTTACAAGAGATCCTAAAGACGATAGAGTTAGATATTTACCGCCAGAATTTATTCGCTCGTTATTCGGCGCAGATAGCAAAATCACAATTGGTAATTATACATTTGAAGACCTTGTGAACGAGCTTTCAAAATATTTTGGCGAACAGATTGATGTCAGAAACTTTTTGAAAGGAAAAATTAAGGATGAAGATGAGGAGGCCCATATTTCAAGTTTAAAAGAAGTGAGTGCCAAAAATGATGACTCTTGTTATTCCAAAGAGGAAAGAAAATGTGACATCTTTCGCTATGGTCAAATAATTCATTATAAAACCGGAGACACAATATCATCATTTTACTTGAGCGAAATAAAAAAGGTTGTAAAAGCAAATAAAGAAAAACTCGATGATGAAGAATTAAAAGAAATAGAGAAAAAGGAACCTCTGGAACAAATATATGACTTAATAGATATGAATTCTCATTTTTCTGTTCGTGACATAGACTGGCGTCATGCGATTGACTATTTTAGTACACATTCAGACGCGATAAAACGCTATTATCCTCTGTTCCGCATGAAACCAGAATTCTTTTCAGCGGAAGAAGACATTGCAAAAGCCCTATTTTTGAACGACGAGTTCTTTGATTTTTGCAAAGGATTGTGATTTTTTGGAGGATTGGTAGAATGAAATACAATTGGATTGAAAGCATGTTCCCCACAACTGCGGTATGCTCTGTGTCAATATCACGAACAATCACACAAGATGAATGGGAAAAGGTTTACGAAGAGACTCTTTCGTTGGCATGTGATTTGGATTTATGCTCTGTGGAAGACATTGATTTTCATGGCTTTACGGCAAAATGTTTTGCGCGGCCAAAAGAAATTAAAGAAAATTATTTCGGCCCTGTTCAGTATTGGAAAGCGGATGGATTGTATTCGGAGCGTGTGGGAGTGGCGCCAGTAAAGTTTTTTCGTAAACTTGACGACGGCGAGTGCGGTCAGCCAAAGGGCTCCGCGTTTTTGGGCTATGCCTATGACGACGAATCTTTGTCCTTTAGCATCCTTGGACATCAACTTGAAGTTCCCCATTACATATCAAGCATCCTTGCGCTTGCCTTTTTGATAGAGGCGCGCTTACCGGACAAAGCCTTTGTTTATGGAGATTTCGATTACCCCTTGGCGGTGGAAGCGGTAGAAAAAATTAACAAGCATCTTAAGAATAAAATTGGGCTGCCAATTATTTGCAGGCCAGAAGCGCTCATGGCTTTGGTAAAAGAAACAGACTGTTCAGAAAAAGAAAAGCATGAACTCTTCAAAAACACATGCATAAAGCAAGCTGCTCAAAAAAAAGAGGCTGCGACTCAAAAATATGACGTGGAATGTACGGCAGAACTTTTTAATTATAGGAAGGGGAATTCCATAGATCCGGAACTGGTAAAATTGTTAAAAGAAACTTTTGACATATTGGCTGGAGCCAAAAAACAAAACGGTTACAAATATCTTTCAACCCTTTCGCCAAATGAACAAATCAGAGGTCTTGCTAGACACGCTGGTTTTATTCCAATTTGCGATGTTGATTGGCAACATATAATCAACCATTTTGAAAACCACAAAGACAGTCTTGAGCGTTACTACCCCTTGTTTATGGTTGGATGCGAATCATACAGCTCTACAAGCAATATAGTTCGTGCGTTGCTCATAAACGACGATTTGCATGAATTTTGTAAAGGATTGTGACCGATTTAGCATAAACTTCCGCCCTAAAAATAAATTTGCCGAATTCCTTCTTTTTTATTATTTTAAAAGGTATGGATCAAGAACGAATGACAATAAAAACCGTGGACGCGCTGCAAGAGGCTTCAAGCATTGCCCGGCAGAACGACCACGCGGAAATTGGAAACGAACATATTCTCATAGCGCTTTTGGAGCAAAAGGACGGAATCATCGCGCCGCTTGTGGAGCGAATCGGAATGGACGCGCCGTCTTTGGCTGGCGAAGCGCGCCGCCTTTTGGACAGCCTTCCGCGCGTAAGCGGAGCGGCCAACCTTACGCTTTCGCAAAGCGCGCAAAGGACGCTTGCCAAGGCCGAGGGCGAGATGTCCTCTCTTGGAGACGACTACCTTTCAACCGAGCACTTGCTTTTGGCGATGACCCAAAATTCCGACAAGGCCGCCGAGCTTTTAAAGGCGCGGGGAATTTCGCGCGACGCGATTATGACCGCGCTCAAAGCCTTGCGCGGCTCAAGCAAGGTTGACTCAAACGACCCGGAAAGCACAATGCGCTCGCTGGAAAAATATTGTACCGACCTTACAAGCCTTGCCCGCCAAGACAAGATTGACCCGGTGATCGGCCGCGACGAAGAAATCCGCCGCGTGATGCAAGTTTTGTGCCGCCGAACAAAGAACAACCCGGTCTTGATTGGCGAGCCGGGCGTAGGAAAAACCGCCGTCGTCGAAGGCCTCGCGCGCCGCGTGGCGAGCGGCGACGTTCCCGAAAGCCTAAAGGGCAAGCGCCTTTTGTCGCTGGACATGGGCGCCTTGGTGGCCGGAGCCAAGTACAAGGGCGAGTTTGAGGAGCGCCTTAAGGCCGTCATCAACGAAGTGAAGAAGGCCGACGGAAAAATAATTTTGTTCATCGACGAGCTTCACACGATTGTGGGAGCGGGAGGCGGCGGCGACGGTTCCACCAACGCGGCAAACCTTTTAAAGCCCGCGTTGGCGCGCGGCGAGTTGCGCGCGATCGGCGCGACGACCCTTGACGAATACCGCAAATATATAGAAAAAGACCCCGCGTTGGAGCGAAGATTCCAGCAAGTTTATTGCGCCGAGCCCAGCGTTGAGGACACAATCGCGATTTTGCGAGGCCTGCGCGAAAAGTACGAAATCCACCACGGCGTTCGCATAGAAGACGAGGCGCTTGTCGCCGCCGCGCTTTTGTCCAACCGTTACATAACGAACCGCTTTTTGCCGGACAAGGCGATTGACTTGGTCGACGAAGCCGCGAGCCGCCTAAAGATGGAAATCGAAAGCCAGCCGACCGAGCTTGACCAAATCGAACGAAAAATTTTGCAGCTTCAAATCGAACGTCAGTCGCTTAGCAAGGAAGACGACGCGGCCAGCTTGGAGCGCCTGGCAAAGCTAGAAAAGGAATTGGCGGAAATTTCCAGCAAGCGCGACGCGATGAAATTGCAGTGGCAAAACGAAAAGAACCAAATCGGAAAGTCGCGCGAGCTAAAGGAAAAGTTGGAAGCCGCCCGCTTTGACGAAGAAAAGTTCACCCGCCAAGGCAATTTGGAAAAAGCCGCCGAGCTTAAGTATTCTATAATTCCCGCTTTGGAAAAAGACCTTAAGGCCGCCGAAGAAAAGGACAAGGAAAAAGGCTCGGAGCAAAACGCCTCGCTCTTGCGCCAAGAGGTTACGGAAGAGGACATCGCTCGCGTCGTTTCTTCTTGGACAGGAATTCCGCTTTCAAAAATGATGAGCTCCGAAAAAGAAAAGTACTTGCAGCTTGAAGGCGAGCTTCACAAGCGCGTCATCGGCCAGGACGAGGCGGTGCAAGTTGTCAGCGACGCGATTCGCCGAAACCGCAGCGGCCTTAGCGACCCCAACAAGCCGCTCGGCTCCTTCCTGTTCATCGGTCCCACCGGCGTCGGAAAAACGGAGCTTGCAAAGACGCTCGCGGACTTTTTGTTCAACGACGAAAAGTCTTTGACCCGCATCGACATGAGCGAATATATGGAAAAATTTTCGGTAAGCCGCTTGATCGGAGCGCCGCCGGGATACGTTGGCTACGACGAAGGCGGCCAGTTGACCGAAGCCGTCCGCCGCCGTCCCTACAGCGTCGTCCTCTTTGACGAAATCGAAAAGGCGCATCCTGATGTCTTTAACGTTTTGCTTCAAGTGCTGGACGACGGCCGCTTGACCGACGGCCAAGGCCGCTTGGTCGACTTTAAGAACACGATCATCATTATGACAAGCAATCTTGGAAGCGAGCTTATTTTGGAAGCCGATACTGACGAAAAGTTAAAGGCGGCCAGGCCGCAAATCGACGCGCTGTTAAAGTCTTCGTTCAAGCCGGAGTTCCTAAACCGCATCGACGAAACTGTCATGTTCGCGCGCTTGGACAAGTCTTGCATCGGCGGCATCGTGAAGAACCAGTTGGAGCGCGTTGCCAAACGTTTGGAAGACCGCCGCATTAAGCTTGCCTTTGACCAAAGCGCCTTGGACTTCCTTGCGGAGAAGGGCTACGACCCGGCCTTTGGCGCGCGGCCCGTAAAGCGCGCGATCCAAACTTATGTCGAAAATCCGCTTGCAAAGGAAATTCTTTCAGGCAAGTTTTCCGAAGGAACGACAGTTACAGCGGCCGCTGCGGACGGACAAATTAAATTTTCGTGATTAAATAAGACGGCTCTGCGGCCAGGCCTGGAACGCGCGACAAAAAACTTAGCGCCGCGTCAAGTTCCTCGTCCAGCTTCCAGGGCGCGTTGACGACTAGAATCCCGCTGCCGTAGAGGCGCGGCGCGTTGGGTGAACCAAGATTGTTAGACGTAACCGCCGCGGCGGCCTTTGCGGCGGCGTTTTCTTCCAATGACATTTCTGTATGGCTCTGCGGCGCGTCAACGCAAAATTCCGCCTGCAAAATGTTTGTGTTGGCGTTTTGAATTTTTGCCGCGGCCTTTATCGATTCCAGCATGTTTTCTATTTCCGCCGCGCGGTGGGCAAGGAGCGGATACCAGATCATTATAATGCCGACGCTCCATTTTTTGTGAACCGCGATCACGGTCTTTTTTACGGCCTCGTAGTCCGCGGCCTCCTCGTAGCTGGGGTCAATCAAGACGGCGCCGCGCTTTATTTTTGGCGGAGTTTGCGCGATCAGGGTCTTAAGGCCGTCGGCTTTTAGTATTTGCGTGTGGGGCGCTTTTTTTGGAACGGTCGCAAGCCCAAGATTCGCGGCGCAATTTTCCTTTAGCGCCTCAAACTCTTGCGGGTGCAGCTCGCAAATCGTATGGCTTGCGTCGCCGCGCAAAAGCGCGCGTTCTATCAGCGGCGAGCCGGGATACAAGTCGCGGGCAAGGTATGGGCGGACAAAGGCCAAGTAGTCCGCGAGCGCGGCTGGAATCGCGCCGCCGCTTTTTGGTTCTGAACCAGTATCGTTCGCAAGGCCAAAATTGGGGCCGCCACCGTTAAGGTCTTGCGCTGCATATTGGGCCAGCGCCAAAACGCCGCGCGCGGCCTCGCCGGTTTTGCGAGCCTTTTCGCCTTGCGTGGAATACAAGCCGCTTCCTGCGTGGGTGTCAAAAAAAGAGTAGGGCGCGTCCTTTTGGTTCAACTTTTTTATAAGCTGAATCAGCGCGGCGTGCTTTAGAATGTCGGCGTGGTTTCCCGCGTGAAAGGCGTGCAAGTAGCTTAGCATTATTGCGCGGGAGCGATTTTGTCAATCGCGTCCAATTCCTCTTGCGTGAAGTCCGCGCTTTGGGCGGCCTTGATGTTGTCCAAAACTTGTTCCGGCTTTGACGCGCCGATAATCACGCTGGCCGTCTTTCCGCCGCGCAAAACCCAAGCCAGCGCCATTTGGGCGAGCGATTGGCCGCGCGCTTTTGCGATTTCGTTAAGCGCCTCGATTTGCGCCAAGCGTTCCTGCGTCAAATTCTTTTCTGTCAAAAAGCGGCCGTCGGTTTTGATGCGGCTGTCGCTTGGAATTCCGTTTAGGTAGCGGTCGGTCAAAAGGCCTTGCGCGAGCGGGCTAAAGCAAACCAAGCCGATTCCGTTTTGCGCCGCGCCGTCTTTAAGGCCGCTTGTTTCTATCGAGCGGTTGAAGATTGAATACTGAACTTGGTTCACGATGAAGGGACATTTTAGCTCGTCCAAAATTTTTGCCGCCTCAAGGGTCGCGGGCAAGTCGTAGTTCGAGATTCCCGCGTACAAGGCTTTGCCGGACTTCACCGCCTGCGCGAGAGCGCCCATCGTTTCCTCAAGCGGAGTGTCGGGGTCCATTCTGTGGTGGTAAAAAATGTCAAAGTATTCAAGGCCGGTTCGCGCGAGGCTTTGGTCAAGGCTTGCCAAAAGGTATTTGCGCGAGCCGCCGTCGCCGTAAGGGCCGGGCCACATTCCGTAGCCGGCTTTTGTTGTCACAATCATTTGGTCTCGGTAGGGCGCCAAGTCTTTTTTTAGAATGCGGCCAAAATTTTCTTCAGCCGCGCCGCCGGGCGGGCCGTAATTGTTTGCGATGTCAAAGCAAGTCACGCCGTTGTCAAAGGCCGCGCGGCACATCGCGCGCATGTTGTCAAAGCTTCCGGCTGCGCCAAAGTTGTGCCACAAGCCGAGCGACACGCTGGGCATTTTTAGGCCGCTTTTTCCGCAGCGCGCGTACTTCATTTTTTCGTAGCGGCCTTCCGCCGCGACATAATTTTTTGCCATAACTTCTCCTATAACGCCTCAACTTCGTTCAGCCACAAAGCGGCGCTCGCGTCGCTTGGCATTCTCCAGTCGCCGCGCGGCGAAAGGCTTACCGTTCCCACTTTGGCTCCGTCGGGAAGGCACGAGCGCTTGAACTGCTGGCTAAAGAAGCGGCGGTAAAAGGTTTTGAGCCATTTTTTTATTTCGGCGTTCGTGAAGCGCGGCGCTTTTTGGTCTTGAACGCGATTTTCGTCGCCCGCTTTTTGGCCTTGCGAACTCTTTTCGCCCGCAAAAGCCTTCTTCGCCAAGAAGAAAATTTTCGCCGGAGCGAATCCGTAGCGAACAATGTTGTACAAGAAAAAGTCGTGCAATTCGTAAGGGCCGACAAGCTCTTCGGTTTTTTGCGAAATGTTTCCGTTGGTAGGGGGAAGAAGTTCCGGGCTTACGGGCGTGTTCAAAACGTCCAAAAGCGCTTCCGTGAATTTTTCGCTTTGCGCGCTGTCCGCTTCCCACTGAACCAAATGGCGCACCAAAGTTTTTGGAATTGAAGCGTTCACTCCGTACATCGACATATGGTCGCCGTTGTAAGTGCACCAGCCCAATGCCAGCTCCGAAAGGTCGCCGGTTCCGATTACGATTCCGCCGGACTTGTTGGCCAAGTCCATCAATATTTGAGTGCGTTCGCGCGCCTGCGAATTTTCGTAAGTAACGTCGCGGTCTTTTTCGTCCTGGCCGATGTCGGAAAAGTGCTGGCGAACCGCGGCGGCTATAGAAACTTCCTTTAACGAAACGCCCGCTTCCTTTGCAAGCGAAAGCGCGTTTTGGTAAGTTCTGTCGGTCGTGCCAAAGCCGGGCATCGTCACCGCCAAGATTCCCTTGCGGTCCAGCTTGCAAAGGTCAAAGGCGCGGCAAGTCACAAGCAGGGCCAGGGTGGAGTCCAAGCCGCCGCTCAATCCTAGGACGGCGCTTTTGCAATTTATGTGGCGCAAGCGCTTGGCCAGTCCCTGCGCCTGCAAGTTGATCACTTCCTGGCAGCGCTGTCCGCGCGCCTTGCTGTCCGACGGAACAAAGGGTCGCGCGTTTACGCTTCTGTAAAAGTTCCGCGCCTTGTCGTAGTCCGCTTCTTTAAGCTGAACGGAAATTTCCAAGCAAGAATTTTCTTCGCCTGCGTCCCGGCGCTTTTCGCTCGTCTGGCACTGGCCAAAAGTCGTCGTCCGCGCGCGCTCGGCTTCCAAAAGTCCAAGGTCGATGTCGGCGAAAACCGTTTGCGTTTGGAACAGCTCGCTTTGCGCCAAAATTTTTCCGTTTTCGCAAATCAAGTTGTGGCCGGCAAAAACCATGTCTTGGCTGGACTCGTCCTGGCTTGCGTCGGCGTAAATGTAGGCGCAAAAAAGACGCGCGGAAGCTGCGGCGCAAAGCAAGCGGCGGTATTCCGCTTTTCCGATAATTTCGTTGGAGGCCGAAAGGTTGGCCACGATGTTGGCGCCGGCCAAAGCTAGGCGGGTGGAAGGTGGATTGGGCGCCCACAAGTCTTCGCAAATTTCAAAGGCGATTTTGGCGCCGCTTCCTTCGGGGCAAATCAAAATGTTCGTTCCAAAGGGAACGGCGGAATTCTTTTTTGAAAAACAAATGGACGCTTTCTTTTCAATCGTTTCCGCGCCGGCAAAATGGCGGCGCTCGTAAAATTCAGAATAGTTCGGTATGAAAGTTTTTGGAACAAGCGCCAAAATTTTTCCCTTGAACAAAATCGCCGCCGCGTTGTAAAGGGCGCCCTTATGCCGGACGGGAAGGCCAACCGCGACTATCGCCTCGCATTTTGCCAAGGCCTCCGCGATTTTTTCGCATTCGCGCGCGGCGCTTTTTAAAAGGCTTTCCTGCAAGAACAAGTCGCCGCAAGTGTAGCCGGTCACGCAAAGCTCCGGAAAAACGACTAGCCGCGCGCCGTTGGCCGCAGCCGCTTTTGCCGCCTCTATGATTTTTTTTGAGTTGAATTCAGTGTCCGCGACTTTAAGCTGGACGCTTGCCGCCGCCGCGCGAAAATATCCGTAGTTCATGCCAAATATAGTAGCATATTGAAAAGAATGATTCAATCTGATAAAATGTCAAATCAAAAAATAATGAGGATAGTATCGTGAGCTTGTTTGAAGACCTAAAATGGCGCGGCTTGATTAAGGATGTCGCCGGAGAAGAAAGCGACTTGCAAAAAGTTTTGGACGGAAAGCCCTTTGCGTTTTATTGGGGAACCGATCCCACCGCCGACAGCCTTCATCTTGGCCATTACTCTTCCTTGTGCATGGCAAAGCGTTTGGCCAACGCCGGCCACCACCCGGTTCTTTTGTGCGGCGGCGCCACTGGCCGCATCGGCGACCCGCGCCCTACAGCCGAGCGCGAAATCATCAGCGAAGAAACTGTCAACGCCAACATAAACGGAATCCGCTCGCAAATCCAGGCGCTTGTTCCGGGCGCGGAATTGGTCGACAACTACGACTGGTGGAAGGGCCGCTCCTTTTTGGACACCCTGCGCGACATCGGAAAATACATCAGCCTCAACTATATGCTGGACAAGGACATCATCCGCCGCCGCTTGGAAACCGGCATCACCTTTGCCGAATTCTCATACATGCTTTTGCAGGGCTTTGACTTTGTTCACCTTTTTCAAGAAAAGAACTGCATAATGCAAGTCGCAGGAAGCGACCAGTGGGGAAACATCACCACCGGCGTTGACCTTATCCGCAAGATGCTCGACAAGCAGGCCTACGCCTTTACGATGCCCTTGATTTTGGACGCCAGCGGAAAGAAATTCGGAAAGAGCGAAGGCAACGCCCTCTGGCTTGACAAGGCAAAGACCAGCGCCTACCAGATTTACCAGCACCTTTACAACTCCGACGACTCTAAGGTTTTGGAATACCTCAAGGTCTTTACCTTCCTTCCGCGCGAACAAATAGAAGAAATCTACGCAAAGCAACAGGCCGCTCCCGAAACGCGAATCGCCCAAAAGACTTTGGCCTACGAAGTCGTAAAGGACATTCACGGAGTTGAAGAAGCGGACAAGGCCGTAAGCGGCGCCAAGGCCGCCTTTAGCGGAGAAGGCAACAAGGCCGACATGCCGACTGTTGAATTGGAAAAAGCCTTGGTTCAAAACGGAATCGGCGCGATTGACTTGTTCTTCGCGGCTAAAATCGGCGGCGCCTCAAAGGGCGACATACGAAGATTGATTCAGCAGGGCGGGGCGGCGATCAACGCCAAGACTTTTGACGATGTAAAGCGCGTCGTTAACGAAGGCGACTTGGACAAAGACGGCGAGCTAGTCCTCCGCGCCGGAAAGAAAAAGTTCGTCCGCGTTGTGTTTAAATAAAAGATTGCCGCGTCGCGCGCGGCAATGACATGGGTGTCAGCATGTGTCATGTTCGGGCTTGACCCGGACATCTTTTTATGAAGCCTACTTCCCAAACCACGATAAAATTGTTCTAAAAATCCACGCGAAGAATTCCTTGAGCGCTTCCCAAAGGCGGCGCCAGGGGCTTGGATTGCGCAAGGCGGCCAAGCGCTTGTAGCCTTCCAGCAATTCCTCGTCGGTAAATTCCTTTCGCTGGTTGTTTTCTTCCAATTCCATTTCAAGCTGGCTTAGCGGCGTAAGGTTGTCGATGATGTTGGCGTTTATGCTGGTCCAGCCAATCGCCTTGGCGGCTTCCAAGCGGCGCTCGCCCGCAATCAGCTGATATTTTGAGTTGAGCGTGATCGGGTTCAAAAGGCCGTAGCGGCGCAGACTGTCCATAAGGTCTTGCAAGTCGCCCAAGTCTTTTCGGACGCGATTCTTTACCTTTATGTCCTTAATGCTCACCAACATTTTTTTACTCCATCAAAGAATTGGAGCCGTCAAAATTTGAAAAGTCAAATTCAAGGCTTTCGTCCGCGCCGTTTTCTTGGTTTTGGCTCTGGCTTTGACGCTCGCTTTTTTCTATGATTGAATCCAAGTCCAAGTCAAGCTGCAAGTCGCCGCTTTCAAAAAAGTCGTCGGCGCTAAAGCCTGTTTGGTAAAGCGCGTCCTCAAGCATTTCTTCCGAGCGCTTGTCGTTGTTGGCGCTGCCCGCTCCGTGAACGTCGCACAAGCCTTTCGGCACGTTGTTTGACATGAACCAAAGCGCTATTTCGCGGCAGCCCTCTACGCAAAGCTTTCCCGTTTCGTCGCAAACGTTCAGTTTTACTACGCCTTCTTCCGGCTGCGGCCAATCCTTGTAGGGCAGGTCTTTGTGAATCTCTTTCATAAAGTCGCCCCACGGAGGGCCGGCCAAAGACGCGCCGGTGCCTGACATTCCCATTGAATTTCCTGGCGTGTCAAAGCCGAACCAAAAGGCCGCCGTGTAGTAGGGGCTGTAGCCGATAGCCCAAGCGTCGCCCCAGTTTTGCGTCGTTCCGGTTTTTCCCGCCATCGGCATTTGGAATTCCTGGCCGGTCTTTTTGTCTTTGTAAATGAACTTGGAGCCAGTCGGGTCGCCCGCCGTTCTGTCGATTAAGCTTGAACGGTTTTGCGAGCCAAAGCGCAGCGTTCCCACTGTGGTCGCGTGCTCCATTATCTTTGTCATCACAAAAGAATTTTGCGGCGTGATGACTTGAGTCGGGTTCTTCATGTTTTTGTGAACGTCGCGGTCAATGTTAAGAATGATGTTTCCGTTTCTGTCTTCAACCGTTCGAATCGCGGTTGGCGTAATCGCCTTCCCGCCGTTCGCGAAAATCGCGTAGGCGCGGGCCATTTCGACCGGGCGCACGGAAACCGTTCCCAAGCCGATTGGAAAGCCCGGAATGAAGGCGCGGCTGGGCAATTCCTTTGCGGGAATTCCAAGCAAGGCCACGGCTCGTTCGATGGCCGCGTCGAAGCCCACTTTTTCCAAAACCTTAAGCGCCGGCACGTTCAGCGAAAGCGCGAGCGCCCTCCACAGCAAGACGTTTCCTCGCCAGGCTCCGCCGTAGTTGTTTGGCAGGTAGCTGCTTCCGTCCTTGGCCTTGAACTCGTAGGGCGCGTCAAGAATCGACGTGGCCGCGTTAAAGTCGGGCGTGTCCAGCGCCGCGCTGTAGTAAAGCGGCTTGAACGAAGAGCCCGGCTGCACGCGCGCTTGGCTTGCGCGGATGAACTGGTTTGACTGGTCAAATTTGCTTCCGCCTATAAGCGCCGTGATGTAGCCGGTGTCGTTCTCCAAGTTGACCATCGTTCCTTCTATTGTAGTGGCCTTGGCCTTCTCTTGGTTCAAGCGGTTGGCCTTGTTGATGATGCCGACTTTCAAATTGTCAATGCCGAACATAAGGCTTGCGATGTCGACCAAGGGATTGAGCTTTGTCTGGAATTCTTTTGTGGCCGAAGACTGAACCAACTGCTTGGACATCTTGAGCCGCTTTAGGTTGAACATGAGCGTTATCAATTCGCTCATCGGAACGTACGCGCTAAAGACGCCCTTTTGCTTTGAGGCCATCTGCGCCTTGTAGTTGGCGTTGGCGTTGGCGATTTGTTTTTCCATAAGCATTTGCGCCGTTTGCAAGTGGTGGATGTTTCCCGTCGTGTTCACCGTAAGGCCGCTTGAATAAATGTCCGCGTCGCCGTAAATCATTTCGCTAAGCTCGCGGCGCACGTATTCGCTGAACCAAGGCGCCTTGTCGTCGCGCATAAAGAAGGCCGACGTGTCGGTGCGCGAATAGTCAAAGTTAAGCCAATAGTCGTCAAAGGAATCGTCCGCCTCTTTTTGCGTGATGTAGCCTTCCGCGACCATCGCGCGCAAAACGTCCTTTTGCCTGTCCATAGCGCGGTTGGGGTGCTCAAATGGATTGTACCAGGCCGGGTTTGAAAGCTGGATTACCAAAATCGCCGACTCGGCGGGCGTAATGCTGCGCGCGTCGTGGCCAAAGTAATACTTGCTCGCCGCGTTCACGCCGTAGGTTCCGCCGCCAAAGTAAACGCGGTTCATGTACAATTCCAAAATTTCGTTCTTGGAATAGCGGCGCTCCATTTGAATGGCCCACCAAAGCTCTTTCAGCTTTCGCAAAATCGACATTTCTTTGCGGTCGCAATACAGCGTGCCCGCGATTTGCTGGGTCAGCGTGGAGCCGCCGCCCAAAGAGCTGCGGGTAAGAACGCCGACGACGGCGCGGAAAATCGCGCGGGCGCTAAAACCGGTGTGCTCGTAAAAAATGCGGTCTTCGCGCGTAAGGAGCGAGTCCTTCATGTGCTGGGGAATTTCGATTAGGCTTATGATTTCGCGCCGCTCTTCCGAAGTGAATTCCGTTATAAGCTCTCCGTTGATGTCCAGAATTTTTGTCGGAAGCGCCGTCGTGAATTCCGTGAAATTTTCGGTGTTCACGGTGTCGGCGGTCTTTGCCAGCGCAAGGCCAAGAGCGGCTCCAGTCGCCAGCGCGGCCGCCATCAAAAGCGCGATAAATACTTTTGTCGATGTTCGTATAAAAAACATATGTTATTCGCCAAAGATTGTCGGGTCAAGCCCGACAATGACACACTGTCATTCCCGCGCTCGACGCGGGAATCTTTAGTTCCCTCCGTTCTTTGTGTACTTGGCCAGTCCGCCTTGCTTTAGAATTTCGCGGCTGCGCTCGGACAAGTCGTTCGTCGCAAGTATTGTCTTTCCGTTCAGTTCAATCTTGAATTCGCAGCCAGTGTCGAGCGCCTCTTCGATGTTTGAAAGAACAAGCGTGTCGCCCAATTTTATCGCGTCGTAGTCGGCGGGATTCACGAAGTTGAGCGGAATGATTCCGTAGTTGATTAGGTTGGCCTTGTGGATGCGGGCAAAGCTCTTTGTAAGAATCGCGCGAACGCCCAAATACATCGGTCCCAGCGCCGCGTGCTCTCGGCTTGAGCCTTGGCCGTAGTTCTCTCCGCCAACCACAACGCAGTCGGCAAAGCCAGACTTTTCGGCGCGCTCGTAAAATTCCGGGTCAAGGCGGGTTAGGGTGAACTTGCTTATCTCCGGAATGTTGGAGCGCAAGGGAAGCATCTTGGCGCCGGCGGGCATTATGTCGTCGGTCGAAACGTTGTCGCCGGCCTTGAGCGCCACAGGGAGCGTAAGGCTTGGCTTGTATTCGCGGCAAGCGGGGCAGGGCTTGATGTTGGGGCCGCGCAAAATTTCAACCTTGGCCGCATCGCTTTCGGGAAGCGGGGCGATTACCATGCCGCGGTCTTGCGCGGCTTCCAAAACGTCGGCGCTGGAAAGGCGGCTGTCGCCTCCGTCCAAAAGGCTTTCGCGGATTCCAGTCTTGTAGGCCGCGTCTTCGTAGTCCAAAGTTTCGGCGGACGTGAACGCGCCCGTAATTGCCGAGGCCGCGGCGGTCTCCGGGCTTACCAAATATACGTTGGCGTCGGCGGTGCCGCTTCTGCCCTTGAAGTTTCGGTTGAACGTTCTCAAGGTCACGCCTTGGCTGTTGGGCGCGAAGCCTTGTCCGATGCAAGGGCCGCAGGCGCTTTCCAAAATGCGGAAGCCGGCCTTTATAAGGTCGCCCAAGATTCCGGCTTTTTCGGCCATCATCAAAGTGGCGCGGCTTCCGGGCGCGATTCCGGCTTCAACGCCGGGCGCGATATGCTTTCCCTTTACGATCGCGGCCACGCTTTCCAAGTCGTCAAGCGAAGAGTTTGTGCAAGAGCCGATCACGACTTGCGTTATCGGCTGGCCCTGCAAGCTTTGGATTGTGTTTATCACGTCGGGGTTGTGGGGGCAGGCGGCCAGCGGGCGCAAGTCGTCCAAGTTTATTTCGATGATCTTGTCGTAGGCCGCTCCTTCGTCAGCCTTGAGCTCTTTCCAAGAAGAGCCGCGTCCCATCGCCTCCAAGAATTTCTTTGTCTTTTGGTCGCTGGGGAAGACTGAAGTTGTCGCGCCCAATTCCGCACCCATGTTTGTGATTGTGGCGCGCTGGGGGACGGTAAGAGTCTCGACGCCGGGGCCAAAGTATTCGTAAATGGCGAGCGTTCCGCCCTTTACGGTTTCGCGGCGAAGGACTTCCAAGATTATGTCCTTGGCGCCAACGCCTTTCTTTAAGGTTCCTGTCAATTTAACGCCAAAGATTTTTGGCATGGCCAAGTGGAAGGCGCCGCCTCCCATCGCGACGGCAACGTCAAGGCCGCCAGCGCCGATGGCGATCATTCCGATTCCGCCGCCTGTAGGAGTGTGGCTGTCAGAGCCAAGCAAGGTTTTTCCGGGCGCTCCAAAGCATTCAAGGTGGACTTGGTGGCAAATGCCGTTTCCGGGCCGGCTAAAGTAAAGGCCGTACTTGGCGGCGACGCTCTGCAGGTAGCGGTGGTCGTCCATATTTTTAAAGTCTGTCTGCAATGTGTTGTGGTCAACGTAAGAGACCGAAAGCTCCGTCTTTACGCGGGGAATTCCGATTGTCTCAAACTGAAGGTAGGTCATCGTGCCGGTCGCGTCTTGCGTCAGCGTCTGGTCGATTTTTATCGCGATGTCCTTTCCGCGCTCAATCGGCTCTCCTTTTGTGAATTTTGTTTCCTTGCACGCTTGGGGAACGATGTGTTCCTGCAAGATTTTTTCCGCCAATGTAAGAGCCATAGAGCGCCTCCAAAATTTTTTGCTTTTTATTATAGTGAATTCAAACGCCTTTTTCAAGCCTTGATTTTTCCGCATTTATGATATAAAATAGAAAATTGTGGGAGCCAAAATAATTTTAAAAGACATAGCGATTCTCATTCTGGCGGCCGCGCTTTCTTCCTGCCACAGAAAAGTCGAAGTCGAGCAAGAAGAGTACACTCCGCTTTCCAAAGCCGCGCTTGACTTAAGCTCCGGCGCCCAGTGGGCCTACGAAATAGAAGGAAACCGCCTTGATAAAAAAATCGACTCCTTTGAGGCCATTTCAAAAAGCGTTGTCTTGTCGTCGCTTTCAATGATTGCCCTTGACGCGGCTTATCCAATGCCGTCTGTTTACCCAGAGTTGAACGGCTTTGGCAGCCTTGACACTTCCAGCGTTCAGGGCGAGCTTTTGGAAACCGTAAAGGAATTTTGCCTTGCGATGCTGGAATACTCAAAGGGCGCGCGGGAATATGACAAATACCAGGCCGAGCTAAAGGCCGCCAAAAAAAACGCGGCCAAATCTTCTTCCGACTCCTCGGACTCGCAAGAAGGGCAGGGCGAAAACGTTCCCCAAAAGGACTCGTCCAAAATTGACGCGCTTTTTTCAAGCCGCTCGCTTTTTTCGCTCGCGCTTTTTTTGGCTGACAGCTCGTCCGCCGGCGTTTTGCAGTCGTTCGTAATAGGCCGCCCGTTTGTGGGCGAGGAAGTTATGGAAATCCCGGTTCGCTGGATTGGCCAAAAAGAGATTTTGGACACTTTCCTTTATCCCGTTCAAGAGGGAGAAACGTGGAAAATTCAGCAAATAGAAATTTACAAGTCGGAGGCGAAAAATGGAAGCGTCAAAGCTGACAGGAATTGAAAGAGAACTGGTCCTTCAATATTTGATTGACGGAAACGTTCCCGTTACGGTCACTCCAATAGAAGAAAACGAAGCCCCCGAATCCTCAGGCGAGGGCCCGCGCGCCCAAGACGAAAGCTTAGGCGGCGAAAAATCGGGCGAGGCCGATAAAAAGCCCGAGGGCGACGAAAAGCCCCGCCCCGCCACGGCGGCGCTTTTTCCCATAGCCATAAAGGCCGAGCAGCTGAAAGTTTTGGAGCAGGGAATAATTCTTTTGACCAACCCGCCGCAAAACGTCCAAAACTTCATCGACAAAAAGGCGCGCGTCGAATTTTACTTTAACCGCCTTGGACTTTATTTTGAAACCAAAATCAAGCGCATAAAGGCGGGGCTCGCGCTCGTCATTCCGTCGTCCATAAGCAGAATCCAAGAGGCCGCCGCGGCTCCCCGCCCCACGGAATTTTCCGCGCGCCTTTATTTTTCGGTAAACCAAAAGACCGACGTGCAAATCGAATGCGCCGCCGCTTCCGGCTATCAAACTTTTTCAAAGCCCGTTTGGAAAGACATCGACGAAGGCGCGCAAAAAAAGGCCAAGGAATACTTGGAGGAATTCATCGTCCACGCGCGGCAAAAAGGCGTGGCCGGTAGCGGCGTGCAATTGATTCCCGTCGTCCGCTATTTGGCTGAAAAAGTTTCCAAAATGGAAAGCGTTCAAGGCCGCAAGGAGCCGCTTGACGTTTTGTACGTAAGCCACGAGCGCTTGGTCGTAGGACAAAAGGCGGGCAACGTTGACTTGCAGGAAGGAACGGAATACGCGCTCGAAATGTCTTTTCCCCTTCCGCGCCCCTTGACCGAGCGAAAAATTTTCGCCACTTGCCGCGTTGAGTCGAACTATTTTGACGACAACAAAGAATTTTCCTGCAGCGTTTTGCGCTACACTTCATTGCAAGAAGAGGACGTCCGCTTTTTGTACGAAAAGGGAACCGGCGAGAAATTTATTTAAGGCTTCTTTTGTTTCCCAAAAGAATCGCTATCGGCCTTAGGGACGGAACGTTTTCGCAAACGATTTTGATGAAGACCAAAAAGGGCACCGCCAAAATCATTCCGACAAAGCCCCATATCCAGCCCCAAACGCTCAAGAAAACCAAAATCAAAAACGGCGATATGTCAAGGTTTCCGCCGGCGATGCGGGGCTCGACTATGTTCCCCAAAATCATGTTGACAGAAAAGACCAAGAGCGCGGTGGCCACTACCGGCGGGGCGTACGGAAAGAATTGCAAGAGCGCGAAAAAGCCTGTCAAAAGCGATGATATTATGCTTCCGAATGTCGGAATGAAGTTCAGCAGAAAGGCCAAAAAGGCCCAGGCCACCGCAAAGTCCACGCCGATAATCGCAAGCCCCGCGTAAACAAGAATTCCCGTCGCAAGCGAAATGAAAAATTTAATCGAAAGGTATCTGGTCGTGTCCACGATGACTTTTGTAATCACGTTGCGGACGCGGTGGCGAATCTTTCCTTCAAACGCGACCGAAATCTTTCTTTCAAAGCTGCCCGCTTCCACAAGCAGGAATGTGTACATCAAAAAAATCACGAAAATGTTTTTGAAAAAAACCAGCGCCGTGTTTGAAACTGAAAGCGCCGCGCTCTGCAAGTACTGGCGTATTTTCAATTGCGCCAACAAGTTTTCGATAAGCGTTTTTCCTTCGTCAAAGCTTAGGTTGAATTTTGTGGCGGAGTACTTGTAAAGCGTCATAAGCCGGTTTTCGTAGCGGGGGTAGGCGCTCATGATTGAGGACGCGCTTGCCTGCAAAAGCCGCGCTATGCCTCCAATCAAAAGAATGAAGGCGATTAGGGTGACCACGATTCCAGCCGCCCAAGGAAGGCGCAGCTTGGAATGCATTTTGCGGATTGACGGAAGCGCGATGAGGGCGAGCAAAAGGGAAATCAAAATTTGAACGGAGATTGCTTTTGTCGCCTTTAAAATCGCGAGAAAAAGCGTCAGCGTCAAAATCGAAAGCAAAATGAAAATTCGCCTTTGGTAGTTTTTTTTCGGAGCTGCTTCCGCGTTTTGCGCTTGCAACTGCGGCTGCTCGCCGTCGTTTTTCGTTTCTTCCAATTCTATTTCCTTGGCCCGATTTTGTCAAAGCCGCAGAGGGGGACGAGCGGCGCGGGGATCGTAATCGAGCCGTCCTCGTTTTGGTAGTTCTCAACGATTGCGAGCATCGCGCGTCCAACGGCGATGGCCGTTCCGTTAAGCATGTGGACGTACTTGTTCTTTCCGTCGTCGTCCTTGTAGCGCACGTTCAGGCGGCGGCTTTGGTAGTCCGTGCAGTTTGAAGTGGAAGTGACCTCGCCGTATTCGCCGCCGTTGCGTCCCGGCATCCAAGCTTCCAAGTCCCACTTGCGGTAGGCCGGCGCTCCAAGGTCTCCCGTGCAAGTGTCGACCACGTGGAAGGGTAGGCCCAATCCAGTGAAGATTTCCTCTTCGATAAGGCGCAATTTTTCGTGCAGCTCGTCGCTTTGTTCCGGGACACAGTAAACGAACATTTCCACTTTGTCAAACTGGTGGACGCGGTAGAGTCCCTTGCTGAACTGTCCGGCCGCTCCGGCTTCGCGCCTAAAGCAGTGCGAAAGGCCGCAGTACATAAGCGGCAGTTTGGCTTTGTCCAAAATTTCTTCCGAATGGTAGCCGCCCAAAGTGATTTCGGCCGTCGCGACCAAGCAAGTGCCTTCCTCTTCGATGCAGTAAACGTTGGACTCGTTTCCGCGCGGATTAAAGCCGATGCCTTGAAGGATTTCCTGGCGGGCGACGTCCGGCGTGATGAAGGGCGTAAAGCCGCGCTTTCGCAAAATGTTCAGCGTGTACATAATCAAGGCTTGCTCCAAGAAGACCGCCTCGTTCTTTAGGTAATAGAATTTTTGTCCCGAAACTTTCGTTCCGCGCTCAAAGTCGATCAAGTCCAATTCTTCCATAAGCTGAACGTGGTCGCGCGGCTCAAAGTCAAACTTGCGCGGAGTTCCGACTTTCTTGACCTCAAGGTTTTCGGTGTCAAGCTTTCCAATCGGAACGGCGGGGTTGCACATATTGGGAATCTTTCGCGCGGCCTCTTCCAGCGCCGGCTCGATTTTTTCAAGGTCGGCTTCGACAGCCGCGATTTCTTCCTTGATTTTCTTTCCTTCGTCGATAAGCTTTTGGCGAGCGTCCGGCTCCATCTTGCCTTTCATCGCCGCGGCGTTTTGGTTTCGTTGCTGCTGCAAGTCCTGGCGCTTTGTGACCAGCGCGGTTCTTTTGTCGTAGAGTTCCACCACCGCGTCAGCGTCGGCGGTCATATTGCGGTTTTTGATGTTCTCTTTTACCGCGTCCAAGTTTTCTTTGATGAATTTGTAGTCCAACATATTTTCGCTTCCTTATATGAAAAAATTTATTTTAGTTCGTATTCGCAATAAACGGTGACGGCAACTTCGCTGTCGCCCGCGTTGATGGGCGTGGCAAAGTCGTTGGCCGCCATCATCATTTTGCTTTCCGCGCGCGCTGCGTAAACCGGCGAGCTGTGTTCCTCGATTTTAATCACGCGGCCCAATTCCGCTCCGGCGGTCTTGGCCATAAGATTCGCGGCTTCGGCGGCGTTCTTAATCGCGAGTGTTCGGGCTTCGCGCAAGGCGTCGGCGGTTTTTGTCGCCGTAAATTGAATCGAAGAAAATTCGTTGGCTCCGTTCTTTACCGCAATGTCAATCGCGCTTCCCGCCTTGCTTGTGTCCATCGTAACGATGTGAATCGAATTTGTCACGCGGTATTCGCCGCGAACCTGAACGCCGTTCCTTATGTTGCTGTCCTGCCAAATCCTGTAGTCGCTTGTCGTGATTGAGTCGGCGGCGAAGCCGGCTTCGATCAAGGCGTCGCGGACTTTCGTGACGGCCTCCGCGTTAAGGCGCGCGGCTTCGATTACCGAGCGGTTGTAGGTGACCACAGCGACGTTGATTGTCGCCGCGTCGCATTTTACGCGGACGGCGCCCGTTCCCGAAACGGAAATCATTCTTGTCGGCTCGCCCTTGTCTTCCGCCTTAAAATAGCAGGAAGAAAGCGAAAGCGCGGCCGCCAGCGACAGAGCCGCCGCAAACGCGCGGGCGTTTTTTTTGGCGGCAAAAATTGAATTCTTTTTCATAAAAACCTTCTTATCTTATGTCTATGTAAAATCTCTTTAAGTAAACGGCCCTTTCGTTGGCGCGGCGCCAGTAGGGGCTTTGCGGCCAGTTTTTCAAAAGGGTGTCGTAAGCGTCAATCGCGCTCTTAATGTTTCGAACGCTGGACTTGGCTTCCAAAATCAAGCCTTCCAAATAAAGGCCCGCGTCAAAGTCTTCCGTGGCGCTTTCAAAAAATTGCTGAACCAAGTCCAGCGCCTCTTCGTAGCGCTTTTCGTCGTAGGCTTTCCTAGCCCGCTCCAAAAGGCTTTGGGCGGAATTTCCCGCCGCGCCGCCTTGCGATTTTTGGCTTGCGCCAGAGCCGGCCGCCTGCGAAGATGAAGCGGGGGAGGCCGCTTGCCCGCCGTTTTGCGGGCCGTTGTTTCCGGCCACTGCGGTCTTTTGCTTTGACTCGCTTTTTTCTTGTCCCGCTGTTTGAATCACCGTCTGTACCTTTTCGGCGGGCGCGGCTTCGGCGGAGCTTTCCTTTTTAGAAGGCGCTTCCGTTTTTGCGGCGGGGCTTTCTTTTTCGGCCGGCGTTTTTTCCGCCGCTTTTTGTTCGACAAGCTTTTCTTCTCGCTCCGCCTGTTTTTTGGCGGCGGCTTGGGCTATCGCCTTTTCTTTTTCAGCCGTGTTTTTGGCGCGGTCAAATTTTGGCGGAACCGCTTCCGCGTAAGAGGGCGCGGTCACATGAACCGCGTCCGTCGCGCCTTTTTCGTTTACGGTTATTTCGATCCAGTCGTCTATGTAGTTTCCTGTAAGAATGTCGTTCTTGTAAAAGTGAAGAAGCGAAGTTCCAGGCTTGTTTGAGCGCAAGGTAAAGGTCGTCTCTCCGTTCCCCAGCTTGCGGCCTTGGAAAATAAAGCGGTCGCCAGAATCCTCTTCGCCAAGGTAAATCCAGCCGCTTCCCGGATAAACGATGTCGACGAACTGTTTGTTCTTTACCGTCATCGAGCGGCTGGGCATTGGGATTGGCTTTTCTTCTTGGGGAACGGCTTCTTCGCCTTCCGCTTGGGGAATGGCAAGCGCAATCCCTTCGTTGGCTTCTTGCGCGGCGCCGTCTGTTCCGCCAAAATTGCTTGAGGCCGCCGGATTGTTTGTCCCGTTGGAGTTTCCGTTCGCAGGCTGGACGGTCATCGTCGCGTCGCTGCCAGGCCCGATGAGCGGCCCGCTTGTAATCGTGTTTCCTTGGCTTGTGACGCGCCGCAGCTTTTCGCCGTCATCGGCTTGCGTCGGGCCGGCCGCGCTGGAATTGCCGGCCGCTCCGCCGCCGTTAGCCGCGCCGGAATTGTTGGGCGCGACGCGGACAGCGGACTTCTGGGCTGAGTCCTGGCTTTGCGCCGCGTTTTCGCCGTCGCTTTTTGAAGCGGCCTTTATCTTTTCCAAAAGCGAGCCGTACTGAACGCGGCCGCCGCTTTCGCCTTCGCTTTGCGAATCGCCCTGCGCGGGGTTGTCGTTCAAAAGAGCCTCAAGCTCGCGCATTTCGCTTTCGGGAATTTTTTCTTCGGGGGCGCTTTCGGCGGACTTGGAGGCTTCTCCGCCGCTTCCTAAAACCGCGGCTTCTTGGCCTTGGCCGCTTTCGCCGCCGCTGTCGGCGGGTTCGTTCGCACTGTCCGGCGTTTCAAAAGCGGACGCGGCTTTTTGCGACTGCGAATCGTCTGTGTCCAACACGCCGCTTTCGTCGGCCGCGTTTTGGGCGCTCAAGTCGCTTTTTCCGTTTGTCGTGGCGCAAGAAAAAAATGTTATGGCCGCAAGCGAAAGCGCCAATGCAAAAAGAGTCTTTTTCACGGAGCGGCCTCCGTTATGTTCTGAATCAAAAAGTCGTTGGCAGCCGAAAGCTTTTTGAGCGCCTCTTCGTCAACGGGAGTAAGCCACTCGCGGACTTCTTCCTTGCTCCATTTTTCTTTTGTCTCGCGGCTTGTCGCGTATTCTTGCGGAATAGAAACGCCCTGCGGCAAAAGCAATTCTTGGTCGGCCTCAAGCGGCTCGCTCTTGAATTTCGCGCTGGGAACTTCTTTTTTTTGCGGAATCAAAATTATGGCCAAAAGCGCCGCGCAAAAAAAGAGCGCGAGTATTGAAGAAAGCAAAAGCGCCTTTTGCCGCTGCGAGAAAAAGTCCCTTATGTTTTCGCCCAGTTCGGAAAAGTCCATCACTCTTGGCTTTGCTCCGTTCCTTCGCTTTGCGGCGCGCTTTCAGTCGCGGCGGCGCTTTCGGCGCCTTCAGCCGTTTTGTCGCGGCGCGGCGGGCGCGGAGGAATCACAACGCCTTCCTCCGGCGGAACGTCTTCCTCGACAAAATCGTCGTTCTTTTCGACGTAATTCTTTCTAATCGTTTCTATGTCGTCGTCAAGGCGCATCGTTATGATTTTTGAAACGCCGGACTCTTCCATCGTAACGCCAAGCAAAGAGCTCGCGCCCATTACGGTTTTCTTGTTGTGGGTGATTACGATATATTGGCTCACGTTCGCAAAGGCGGTGAGCGCGTTCACAAAGCTGCCGACGTTCTTGTCGTCCAGCGCCGCGTCAATCTCGTCAAGCAAGCAGAAGGGGCTGGGGCGCACTTGGTAGGTCGCGAACAAAAGCGCGATGGCCGTCATCGTTTTTTCGCCGCCCGACAAAAGTGAAATTCCTTCCAGCTTTTTTCCCGGCGGCTGCGCCAAAATTTCGATTCCGCTTGTAAGGACGCTTTCGGGGTTTTCCAAGCGAAGCTCGGCCTTTCCGCCCCCGAACAAGCGGCGGAACATATTGTGGAAATTTCTTTTGATTTTGTTGTAAGTTTCCAAGAAGAGCTCGGAAGACTTTGACTTGATTTCTTCCGCCACGCGCTCCAAATTCTTCATGCTCTTGAGCGTGTCGTCGTAGTTGGCCTGCTGGCGCTCGTAGCGCTCCTTGACTTCCACAAATTCTTCGGGAGCCATAAGGTTTATGCCGCGGCCTAATTCCTCCAAGTCGCCCCGCTTTTTGGAAAGCTTTTCCTTCAAGTCGAGCGGCTGGGCGGTTATCGTGTACATCCGCTCCTCGTATTCCATCAAGTCGCGCGAGTATTGGTCCAAGAAATTTTGCTTTATGTTCTTGATTTCGGTTTCGGTTTGAATCATTGAGTTGGAAAGCTGTTCGTACTGGCTTTGGTACTTGTTGAGCGTTTCCTGCTTTTTGTTCAAGTCGTTGGTCTTGCCCGAAACCTTGTTGTTGTAGTCCTTTATCTGCTCGTCCAGTTCCTTAAGGCGGTCGGCGGTTCTTTGTCCGCGCTCTTCGATTTCAGCAAGCTCTTCCGCAAGCGACTGCAAATCCTCTTCCAAGTCGTCCTTGCGCTTTTGCTCCATGTACAAGTCTTCTTCGTTTTGGCGCAAGTTGTTTTCTTCTGTCGTAAGCGTTCGGCGGAGCATGGTCATTTGCTGGCCGGCCGCCGAGATTTGCTCGTTCATCTTGGCTTCGTTTACTTGAAGGTTTGCCAGCGTTTCCTTGTATTCCGCGATTTTTTCGCCAAGAGCTTCGTTCTCTTTTTTAAGCTCGTCAATGCGCTTGTTCACTTCCTGAACTTGCGCCAAGTTTTCCTGAATCTTTTGGTCAACGCCGCGCTTTTTTGTGATGATGCCTTCCGGGCTCAAAAAGTCCGCGATAAAGGCGGGCGTTGAATTTATGTAAGCGGAAAGCGAGGCTTCAAGCTTTTCCAAAAGGCCCAGCGCCTCTCCAAAAGCGGCGGAAGATTCGCCCGCGATTTTTGGACCGTCGCCGGCCGCGCCTGTCTTTAGCGCGTCGTCAAGAATGTTCTTGCGGCCTTGGACAAAAATCTTAAGTTTTTGCAAGGACTCGTCCAATTCCTGCTTGGCCAGCGTCGTCGCGTTTTGCGAGAGACCTGAGCTTTTTAGTTTTGCGTCAAGCTCGGTGACGATGTCTTCGGTGATTGCGGTCAACTCTTTTTGCAAGTTGGCGCGGGCCAAGTCAAGGTCTTCTATCAGTTCCTGCTTTTCGCTGGCCTGCGCGTCGTTGTCGTGGATGCGCGTCGACGCGTCGTTTATGTTTTGCCCAAAGGAGGCGATGTTGTTCTTTATGTCGGCCAGCTGCTTTTCCTTTTCGTGGATGGCGCTTTCGGCCTCGCCCAGCTCTTCGTTCAAGCTGTCGATTCGCTCTTGAATCGATTTTCTGTGGTTTTCGATTTGCGCGATTTTTTCGTTCAGTTCTCTCTGCCGCGAGTTGAACTGTTTTTGCAGCTCAAGCTTTCCGGTTTTTTCGCCCTGAATTTTTATCAACTCTTGCGTGCCCTGCGCCACTTGGTCTTGCAGGCTCTTTATCTTGTCGGTGTTTTCGGTCAAGGCTGAATTTATCGCGTCGATTTCCGCGCGGACGTCGGCGCGCTTTTTTTCGATTTCCTTTATCGTGTTTTCGTTGCGGCTCTTTGTTTCAACAAAGCTCTTCAACTTTAAAAGCTGAATGTCAAGCTGCAAGTCAAAAACTTCTTCCTTTACCTTGCGGTATTTTTTTGTCTTTTCAGACTGAACTTTGAGCGTGTCGTAGTTGCGCTTGATTTCCGCGAGAGAAACTTCTATTTGAGTGAGGTTCGCGCGGGTTTTTTCCAAGTCGCGCTCGGCTTCGGCGCATTCGGCCTTGGAGCGGCTGATTCCCGCGGCCTCTTCAAAAAGGTAGCGGCGGTCTTCCGGCTTGCTTGAAAGTATTTGGTCGATTTTTCCCTGCTCCATCACGGAGTAGGCGGCCTTGCCGACGCCGGTGTCCATAAAAAGCTTTCGGATTTCGGTGGGGCCGACTTGCTGGTTGTTGATGAAGTACTGGCTTTCGCCGGAACGGAAGAGGCGGCGCTTTATCGCGATTTCGGTGTCGGGGCGGGGAAGAAGGTCGTTTTCGTTAAGAATCGTTAGCGTGACTTCCGCCAAGTTCAGGGCGGGACGGGCTTCGGTTCCGTTGAAAATCACGCCTTCCATTGTGGCCGCGCGCAAATTTTTGGACTTGTTTTCGGCCAAAACCCATTTCATCGCGTCAACTACGTTGCTCTTTCCGCAGCCGTTGGGGCCCAAAAGCGCCGTTATTCCGTCCGCAAAGTCGATGTGCGTGCGGTCGGCGAAAGACTTAAAACCGAATATGTCTAGACTTTTTAAAAACACGTCAATGCCACCCTAAAAATAGTCCACACATTCTAGCGCTTTTTGGGTAAAGATTCAAGTGGAACGCACTTTTGCTAGTGGAAATATTGACTGCCCGCTCGCGCGGGCTGCTGGCAATAGCGCAAATCGCGTTTTTTTATCGTTTGTAATGCGCTTTGCCAGTCAACCGTTTTGGAAATAATAAAATCGGCGCGAAGGAGGCGGGCGGTTGGCGGAAACACTCATTTTGCCCCTGCCGCGATAGCGGCAGACGTAAATAGTTACAAGGGGCAAATTGTGTGTAGCGACGATATCGAGCGGTTCCGCCGACCGCCCAACGACTGGGAGCCGCGTTTTTTATTTTTTTTCTATTATTCGGTTGGCTGGCAAGGCGCGGGGGCGACGACTTTGCCTTTGTAGAGCGCTTTTGGGTGGACGGTGATTTTGAGCTTTTTTTCCAGCGCGGCCAGCTTTCGCAGCTCCCATTCGTCGCCGATGACGATGTTCACGCCGCTCTTTCCCGCGCGCGCGGTGCGGCCGGAGCGGTGGACAAAAAAGTCCTCGTCGCTGGGCAAGTCGCATTGGATTATGTAGTCGATGTCGGGAATGTCAAGGCCGCGGCTTGAAAGGTCGCTGGTGACTAGAATCGGGCATTTGGCGCTTTTAAAGCGCGCCAGGATTGCCTGCCGCTCTTGGTTTTTTGTGTTGGCCGTAAGCGCGGCGCAGTCGATTTTCTTGAATTTCAGCTTTTGGTAAATGTTTTCCACTTGGTCGGCGCGGCTGGAAAAGACAAGCGCCTTTTTGGGCTCCAGCGCGCGCAAAATGGAGCGCAAAAGGTCAATTTTGTCGCGGCGCTCGGCAAAAAAGGCCCAGTGCTCGATTTTTTCGCGCAAAACGTCTTCCAGGGGCAAAAGAATTTTTTCAAACTGAACGTTTGGCCGCGCGACAAAAAGAAAGTCCTCCGTTTTTTTGCTTATCGTCGCGCTGCAAGCGATGACTTGCGCTCCGTCCCCAAAAAGACCGGCCAAATCCGCCGTTTCCCCGGCTATTTCTTTGGAAGCCAAGCGGTCGGCCTCGTCCAAAACCAAGGCGGCGGCGCCTTCGACCTTTAGTTTTTTTAGGCGGCAAAGCTCCAGCAAGCGGCTTGGGGTTCCCGCGACTATGGCGGGCTTTTCCTTTAGCGCGTCGATTTGCCTTTTGAGCGGAGCGCCGCCGATGAACAGGCCGCACTTTAAATCGGTCACAGAAGCCGCCGCCTGTTTTAGTTGGGAAGCCAGTTCAAAGGTAGGGGAGACAATCACAAGGCGGACGGCCTTTGTCGGGTTCGGCTCGGCCTCAATCTTTTGCAAGAGGGGCAGCAAAAAAGCGAATGTTTTTCCGCTTCCCGTGGCCGACTGAAAAATCACGTTCTTTCCGGCCAGGACGGCGGGAATCGCCTGCGCTTGAACCGCCGTCGGCTCCGTTATTCCAATCCCCGCCAATTTTTGGCAAAGGCCCTCGTTAATTCCCAATTCGCTGAATCCGCTCATGCGCTTACTATAGCGCGTTTCACGCGCTTTTGCAAATAGGAAGTTATTGACGTTCGCGCCTCTCGGCGCCTAGGCAATAGCGCAAATTTGCGTTTTATGATAGTATGTAAGCATGAAGTTTGGTATTGCCAGTAGTCCGCGAGAGCGGACAGTAAATATTACCACTAGCAAAACCAAAAGAAATGCACTAAAATATGAAGCATGAAGTTTGGTATTGACACATTCGGCTGCGACAGCGGAAAAAGCGGCGTCGGCTCGTATCTTTTGAGCTTGACCCAAAATTTGCCGTCCGACGAAAACTGCGAGGCCGTCCTTTTTGGCCACGCGGCTGACCGCTACACATACTCAAACGCTCTTCCCTTTGCCCAAGTCCTCTGCGGTGATTCCTTGAACGCCCTGCGCTTCTGGCACAATTTTTCGGCGGAAGCCTTTTACAAAAAGAACGGAATAAGCGCCGTCCTCTATCCCGCCGCGGCGCGCCTTATGCCGGGCCGCTTTAAAACGCCGGGCGCGGCCGTCTTGCACGACTCGCTCAGCGTGGTGTTGGCCAAGTCGCGCTTTTCGCACCGCTTGGCCTTGCGGGGCTTTGGCCGCGTCCAAAAAATAATCGTTCCCACAAACTACATAAAAAACGACTTGCTGCGCCTTGGCTTTGACGGCGCCAAAATAGCCGTCGTCCGCCACGGCATAGACCACAACCGCTTTTTCCAGCGGCCCTTGGACAACGACGAGCTTTTGAACCTAAAGCCGTTCGCGATAAAGCGGCCTTACATAATCTACCCGTCCAGCGTATCAGGCCCGTCCAAAAAGCACATAGAGCTAATCAAGGCCTTTGAGATTTTCAAAAAGCGGACGGGCTCGCCGCACCGCTTGGTTTTTGCCGGAGCCGAAAGCGAATGGGGCAGGGAAGTCCACAAGGCCGCCTTTGAATCCAGCGTTTCTTCGGACATTTTTTTGACCGGCTTTTTTCCAAACGAAGGCTTTCCTCTTTTGCTTTCGGGCGCGGACGCTTGCGTTTTTCCGTCCGTCCAAGAAGGCGTCGGCCTTCCGATTTTGGAGGCGATGGCTGCGGGAATTCCCGTGGCGGCGGCCGCTTCCGGCGCTATACCCGAAATTTCAGCCGGCAAGGCGATTTTGTTCGACAGTGACAATTTGGAAGAAATGGCGGACGCGATTGAAAAGGTTTTGGGCGACAAAAAAGCCCGCCAAAAGATGATTTTGGACGGGCTCTCTTGGAGCAAAAAATTCAACTGGCAGGAATGCGCCCGCGCCACAATCGACGTTCTGCGCGGATTGGTTTGAAAAAAGATTCCCGCGTCAAGCGCGGGAATGACATTTTTTGTCGGGAATGACCCGTGTCATTGTCGGGCTTGACCCGACAATCTTTCTTTGACAATTACGCGGGCTGTTTCACGACCAGGCTTTCGGGCGCCGGAATCTTTTTGTTTTCCACAAAGTCCTTTGTGATTTCAAGCGCCTTCTTTCCGGGAACGCTAGGGAGCTCGTACATCAAGTCCAAAAGCATTTTCTCGACAATCGCGCGCAAGCCGCGGGCGCCTGTCTTTTGCTTTATCGCCGTGTCGGCAATCGCGTTGATGGCTTCTTCGTTAAAGGTCAAGTCCACGTCGTCAACGGCGAACGAGGCTTGGAACTGCTTTGTAATCGCGTTCTTGGGCTGGGTCAAAATCGCCACCAAGTCGTCGCGGGTCAAAGCCTTTAGCGCCACCGTTATCGGCATGCGGCCAATCAATTCCGGTATCAAGCCAAACTTCACAAGGTCGTCCGGCGTGACTTGGTTCAAAAGCTGCATTCTTTCTTCGTCGCTCATTGTGGCGACGTTGGAGCCAAAGCCCAGCGAGTGCTCCGCCGTCCTTTGCTCGATTATTTTGTCAAGGCCCACAAAGGCGCCGCCCAAGATGAACAGAATGTTGGTCGTGTCAATCTCAAGCATTTCCTGGTTGGGATGCTTTCGGCCGCCCTGCGGGGGAACGGAAGCCTTTGTTCCTTCGATGATTTTTAGCAGCGCCTGCTGAACGCCTTCGCCCGAAACGTCTCGGGTAATCGAAGTGTTTTCGCTCTTTCGCGCTATTTTGTCGATTTCGTCAATGAAGATGATTCCGCGCTCGGCGGCCGCGATGTTTCCGTCGGCGGCGTTGATAAGCTTAAGCAAAACGTTCTCAACGTCTTCGCCAACGTAGCCGGCTTCAGTCAAGGTCGTCGCGTCGGCGATGGCAAAGGGAACCTTTAGCTTGTCGGCCAACGTGCGGGCCA
Source organism: uncultured Spirochaetaceae bacterium (assembly GCA_902799965.1). GTDB lineage: Bacteria > Spirochaetota > Spirochaetia > Treponematales > Treponemataceae > Treponema_D. Next base: position 40,141 of record CADCCO010000005.1, on the reverse strand, counting down.
GCAGGGTCTTTCCGCTGCCGGTGGGGCCGATCAAAAGGATGTTTGACTTTTCGATTTTGACTTCGTTTTGGTCCGCGGGCTGGCCCATCAAGGACATTCGCTTGTAGTGGTTGTAAACCGCGACGCTCAAAGCCTTTTTGGCGTAGTCCTGGCCCACAACGTATTGGTCAAGGTATTCCTTGAATTCCTTGGGGCTGGGAACCTTGCTCATTTCTATTTGGTCAACGCCGCTTTCCTCTTCGCTGAGAATCTTGGAGCAAAGGTCGGCGCATTCGCGGCAAATGAAAATTTCTCCGATTCTGGAAGCGGCCAGCTTTCTGTCGGTGTCGGCGGGCTTTCCGCAAAAGGCGCAAAAATTGTTGTTGGAATTTCTGAACAAACTCATTTTCTGGCCTCCATCACTTGGTCAATCACGCCGTATTCCAACGCGTCTTTGGCTGACATATAAAAGTCGCGCTCGATGTCCTTGGCGATTGTCTTTTCGGACTGGCCGGTGGCTTTTGCCAAATACTCAATTGAAAGCTGCTTCAATCGGATGATTTCTTTGGCCTGAATCGCGATGTCGCTTTCCTGGCCGCCAACGCCGCCGCGCGGCTGGTGAATCATCACTCGGCTTGAAGGAAGCGCGATGCGCTTTCCCTTGGTTCCGCCCGCAAGCAAAATGGCCGCCATGCTGGCCGCCTGTCCCAAGCAAATCGTTTGGATGGGGCAGTGGACGTACTGCATCGTGTCGTAAATCGCCAAGCCGGCCGTGACCGAGCCGCCCGGCGAATTGATGTACATGTTGATGTCTTTGTCGGGGTTTTCGGACTCCAAGAAAAGCAGCTGGGCAACGACCAAGTCGGCCGTCGCGTCGTTGATTTCTCCGTCAACAAAAACGATTCTGTCCTTTAAAAGGCGAGAAAAGATATCGTAAGAGCGTTCCCCGTTGCCAGTGCGTTCGATGACATAGGGAACCAGTGTGTTCATTTGTTCGTTCATATAGTCCAATATAATGAAAATTCCTTCAATCGTCTAGTTTTGGAACTAGTTCTGCTTGAACAAGTCGGCGAATTCAACCTTGTCGCCCTTGGAAACCTTGACTTCCTTGTAAAGAAGGTCGTAAAGCTTTTGCTCCTTCACGTCGTCGATGAGGTATTCCTTTGAGCGGGGGTCTTCGTAATGCTTCTTGACTTCATCGACCGTTGAGTTGCTCTGGTCGGCGATTTCCTTGTACTTGGCCTCGATTTCTTCGGGGGTGACGGAAATGTTGCGCTCGCGGATAAGCTCGTCAACGATGATGCGGCTCTTGAGCATTTTTTCGCTGTCGCCGGTCCACTGCTTTAGCATTTCTTCTTTTGACTGGCCGCTGGCTGCGATGAGCTTTTCAAGCTGCTCTGGAGTTGTCTGGAACTGCTTTGCCATCATGTCCCAGCGGGCGTTGATTTCGGTGTCGAGCATGCTCTGGGGAAGGTCAAAGGGGTTCTTTTCGATAAGCTGGGTGAGAAGGTCGTTGTTCTTCATTTCGCGGACGCGGCGGTCGGCGGCGCTCTTCATGTTGATTTCCAAGTCTTTCTTGAGGTCGTCCAAAGTCTTGAACTTTTCGCTTACGTCCTGCGCCAAGTCGTCGTCAAGGGCGGGAAGGTTCTTGATTTTCACGGCCTTGAGGGTGACGCGCGCGGTCTTTCCGTCTTTTTTGACTTCCTTTGAGTCGCCTTTTTTCATTCCGGCAACGTCGTCGGAAATTTTATACGCGTCGTCGTCTCCGATTGTAAAGACGTAGCCGTCGCGCTTGCTGCCAGCGACTTCCGCGCCGTTTTCCAATTCAACGTAGTCAACGGTAACGATGTCGCCCTTTTGCGCGGCCTCGCCGTCGGCGCGGTCTGTGATTGTGGCGTTGCGCTCTTGAATCGCCTTAAGCTCGTTCTGCAATTCCTTGTCGCCGATCGTTACTTGCGGCTCCTTTACGTTGATTCCGCCAAAGTTCTTTACAGAGACCTTGGGGAAAACGTCGTACTTTACGGTGTAAGTGAGGTCTTTTTCCAAGTCCAAGACCGGCGCGCCTTCCAAAACCGGCTGCGCGTAGGGAAGCGGGCGCTTGTCCTTTTCCGCCTCGTCCTGGAATATTTCGTTCAATGAAGAGTCGATGATTTCGCCAAGAGCGTCGGCCTTGAGAGCCTCGCCGTACTTGCGCTCCAAAACGTTGGCCGGAACGTGGCCCTTGCGGAAGCCGGGAAGCTGAATCTCTTTGGCGATTTTGGCCAAAGCGTCCTTGTATGACTTGACGACGTCGTCCTTTCCGATTGTCACGGTGAGTTTTACAGACGATTTTTCCTGCGGAGTGAATTCCTTCTTTACTTGCATTTTTTTTGCCTCGCTAAAATGATTTTATGAAAAAAAAGCGGTTGGGAAATCTTTCCTAACCGCCAAGTTTAGAGCGGAAAACGGGAGTTGGACCCGCGACATCCACCTTGGCAAGGTGGCGCTCTACCACTGAGCTATTTCCGCAAGTTTTTTTGGCCTTTAGGCCTAGAGCGGAAAACGGGAGTTGGACCCGCGACATCCACCTTGGCAAGGTGGCGCTCTACCACTGAGCTATTTCCGCGTATGCGAGAGGAGGGACTTGAACCCTCACGCCAAGGGCACTAGATCCTAAGTCTAGCGTGTCTGCCATTTCACCACTCTCGCAGGCATTGGCATCACCGCAAGGCGATTTTTGAACTATATAGGAAATGGAAAAAAATGTCAAGTGGCGGTAAGAAAAAACAAATAAAACGCTCTTGTGCGTAACGCACAAAAATTTTGTGGCGGTCGCCCCTTTTCGCGGTCGGCGCTTGCGGTGTATAATCTGGGCATGGATATTTTTATTTTTGACGACCACGACATGATGCGAAAGGGGCTAAAGGCTTATTTTTCGGATTCTTCTATATACACTATCGCGGGCGAGGCGGGCGACTTGGAAGGCGCCAAAAAAGCCGTCGCGGCATATAAGCCAAAGGAACGAGCGGAACGGCGCGGAAATGACAAAGCCGCCGCGCTTGCGCGAAATCCGCTCGAAGAACCAATTAAGGTCTTGCAAGCAACAACACGAGCGGCAGCTGCCGTGGCCATCGTAGACGTTGGCTTTTCTTCCGAGGCCGGCGGAACTGAGACTGTCCAAGGCTTTGAGCTTGTCAAATTCATAAGGCGGAGCGGCAAAAACATAAACTGCGTGATGTTTTCTTCGTACACGGGGCAGGCCTACATTAGGAACGCCCTGAGCGCGGAAGTGGGCGCTTTGGCATACGTTTCAAAGGCGTCGGAATCCAGCGTCTTGGTGGAAGCGGTCAACGCCGCCGCGCAAGGAAAAAACTTCATCGACCCTTACTTGAGCTCGGCGCTTGTGACGACAACGAACGTTTACGACTTGCTTTCAAAGCGCGAGCGCGAAGTTTTAAAATACGTTCAGCGGGGCTTGCCCAACAGCCAAATTGCGGCTAACATGAACATCACCGAGCGCACGGTTGAAAACCACCTTTCGGCGATTTATTCAAAGACGGGCACGGACAACAAGACTGAGCTTGTCCAAATGTTCGGGAAATTATAGGAGATTTATTTTATGGAACAAAATTCAGTGTTTAAAAAATACCCCTTGTGGTTTGAGCTTTTGGCGGGCGTGATTTTTGGCGCCGTGAATTCCGTTTTGAGCACGTTTTTTGTGGACATTAAAAGCCCGATCTTTATGGACACGATTTTTGCCGTGACCGCCGCCTTTGTTGGCTGGTGGAGCGGACTTGCCAGCGTGGTGGTCTTTGACATCATGTCGATTCTCAAAACGCCCCCGGACTTGCGCTTTGTCGTGGCCTTTTTTCCGCTTTGCGTGCTGGCCATGGTTGTCATCGTGCGCCTTGTTTACAGAAAGCGCGACAGGGTCACTTTTATTTCGCTGATTTTTGTTTACGTTTTGTGCTGGATTTTTGTGAGCGCCATCGGAGCGGTGGTCTCAACTTACGCCTTTAGCCAGTTCGCGTATCCTGACTCTTATTCGATAAAGTACATCACGATGATGTTCGCAACCCAGCATATTCCGCTGATATTCTCCGCGTTTTTGTCGCGCATTCCTGTAAACGCGCTGGACAAGCTTGTGGCGGTCTTTCTAGGCTGGGGAATTTATTTGCTTATCGAAAAATTTTCCCGCAAGGCAAAACTAATCCAGGACTGAGCGCGCATGAAAAAAATTTTGGCGCTCGCGCTCGCCGTAGCTTTTTGCCTTCCGCTTTGCGCGAAGGATTTTTATCAAAGCTGCAAGGAATTTTGCGACTCCGGCTTTTCCATTGAGGGAATGGAAAAATTCAACCGGGAGCTTTTGGAGCTGGAAAAGCAGGCCGACACTCTTGTTGTCTTGCAAGAAAGCCCCGAGGCGAGCGAAGCGTTCCAAAAAATGAAAGGCTATACAAGTGTTACCCCCCCCCCAGCGGCCGATGAGCGCGGAGCAAAAGCAGGAATTTATGCTTTGCGCCGCAAGCTTTTTGAACGCCAGCGCGTCGTCGCTTCTTTTTGGCGAAAAGCTTTTGCTGGCCACTTGCCTGGGCTTTTGCGTCCTTTTGGTCGCGCTGGTTTTTGTTTTGCGCTACGCGATGAACAGGGAAGAAAAATACCGCAAGCTAAAAAACATTTCGGAGATAACGAAGGCGGTGGAGGAGGCCACAATCCAAGCGCAAGACAACGAGCGAAAGGCGCTTTACCAAACCTTGCACGACACCGTAAGCCAAAACACCAAGGCTGAGCAAATCTTCACCGAAAAGCTGAAGCCCTTCATACCGCAAGACCTTGCCGCGCTTGAGCTTTACGATTCGATTCAAAAAATACAAAAAGAAAACCTTGCGGGCGTGCGGAACATTTTAAATTCCTACAGCGCTGGCGCCCAAAAAGACTTTTGCCAAAACGTGGCGGAGCTTTGCGCCTCGCTAAAAAATTCGACAAAGCTTGACATAAAGCTTTTGATTCAAAACCAAGAAGCTTTTGCAAGCGCTGACCCAAAAGAAAAGGACAACATTTACAACATAATAAAAGAGGCCGCAAACAACGCCTTCCGCCACGCAAAGTGCGAAAGCGTAAGCGTCATCCTGCGCGCCGACTGCAAGGCCGGCCGCAAAAGCCTTTTGATAATCGACGACGGAGCAGGCTTTGACCCAAGCCTTGTTGACAAGAGCGCCCACCACGGACTTGAGATTGTCAAAAACCGCGCTGCCCTCGTGGGCGGAACTTGTGCTATAAAAAGCGAGCCCGGCAACGGCACCGAAATCAGCGTGGAGTGGCCGCTTTAGGCTGCGCCTTTTTTTGTGCGTAACGCACAAAAAAAATCAGCAAAAACACTCATTACATTTTTTTCTCCTGATGATAAAATTGCATAAAATCATCTTGCGGGGGATTTTATGAAAAAATTATTTGGTTTTGCCGCGCTATTTGCGGCCTTGGCGTCCGGCCTAGCTTTTGTCGGCTGCTCCTGCGGAAACGACGTTTTGCCCGTAGTGATAGTGGTTCCGGGCGATTCGTCCACTGGCGGCGGAACGACAACTCCGACGACGACAGACACCGGAAACGGCGGCGGGCAAACTCAATCAGGAACTGATAACGGAAGTGGAACTTCTCCCGCATCAACGACAGAATCGAATGGGTACACAATAAAAGTTTCAAGTGGAATTGAAAATGGAACAGTGACCGTAGACAAGACATCGGCTGCTTTTGGAGAAACGGTTTCCGTTACTGTAACACCGACAAGCTGTTACGAGCTGTCTATTTTTACAGTGATCACCGAAAACAAAAAAACTGTGGAGATGCACAAAACGGAAAACACTTGGACATTCAGAATGCCCGCGCATAATGTGACAGTATTTGCGGGGTTTGCGGCCGAAAATGGAGATTATACAAAGATAAGAACTGTTGAAATAGACTCTGATATATGTTGTCGGTTGTATGACATTGTTTCGTTTGGTTTGTGGCCACAGACTGCAAAAGCGAATGATGTGGTGGTTGACGAAGATAATTGTGAGACAGAAGACCACGGCTACTTTACTTATTATAAGGGCAGCGATGGTAAGTGGTATGTAAAATTGTCAAAAAGTGAATGGTTCAAGGTGGAGCCTATAAAATGGAGAGTGTTGACGACAAATTATAAGGGGAACAAGCTTTTGCTTGCTGAGAACATTTTGATTGGTGGAATCCCGTTTTCTGTAAGAAAAGAAGGTTGGCAAGTCAATGGCCAAACAGTTTATCCATATGATTATTCGTATTCTACAATTCGGTCTTTCTTAACCGGCTCGGATGGGGAATACAAGGACAAGGGCTTTCTGCAAACTGCTTTTACTAGCGGGCAGCAGGCGGCAATAGGCGGTACCACTGATAAGATATTCTTGTTGGGCAATCTGCAGGTCACAACATACACTTATGGTTTTGTGAATGCAGACACACGTATCCGAATTACAACTGATTTTGCCAAGTGTAGTGGCGCTCCTCAGTCTTTGGTTGAAGGCTATGGTGGCACCTGGTTGCTAAGTAGTAAGGCCGAAAATGGCGGTATCGAATGCGTATCATACTCCGGGGGTATTGATAAGGTGTCCGTTAATGGAAAAGATTGCGGTGTTGTTCCTGCCTTGTGCTTGCCAAATTAAAGCGGCAAGGCGCTTTATAGCCTTGTCACGGCGTACAAGGGCAGATTTGTGAGCCAGTCTTGCGCGCAGATTTTTGCAAGGGAAAAGCGGACCGAGGAATCGTTTTGGTATTTTTCGTGAAAGAACGAAAGGCTTTTTGAGCGGACGCTTTCTCCCGCTTTGACTTCGATGGGAACAATCTTTCCGTTTTTTTGAATCAGAAAATCAAGCTCGTAAGTCGCCTTTTCGCCGGAATAATAGTATGGAACGAATTTTGTGTCCGAAACAATTTGCTGCAAAACGTGCTGTTCCGCAAGAGCCCCTTTAAATTCAACAAAAAGCTCGTTTTCATTTAAAATCGAAGAAGCGTCCAAGCCTGAGTGCGCGCCAAGCAGGCCTACGTCAACAAAGTAAAGTTTAAAAGAAGTGAAGTCAGCGTAGGTTTTTAACGGAACGGCGGGCTTTGAAACTTTGTGGACTTTTGTTATAAGTCCGCAGTCTTTTAAGAGCTCAATCGCGTCTTCAAAATCTTTGGCCCGCGCTCCTTGCTTTATTTTTCCAAAAAAGAATTTTTTGTTTTCTTTTGCAAGCTGCGATGGAATTGAATTCCACACAAGCCGGACTTTTGAAATTTGCTCTTTGGGAATGTGTTTTCCAAAATCGTCTTCATAATCCGCAAGAATCTGGTTTTGAATGTTCCGGACTTCTTCATAATCTTTTCGCTCGGAAAAAAATTGGACGACAGCCGGCATTCCGCCTGTGTACATGTAATTTTTGAGCCAGTAAATGTACGTTCCGTGAAAGTCGTTTATAAGTTGGCTGTCCGCTTCCGCAAGCGCCGCCGCAAGCTGGTCTTCGCCCATCGCCATGAGGAATTCCCTAAAATTGAGCGGATGCATGTTCATTGTGTCAACTTTTCCGACGGGAAAAGAAACTCCCTTGTGCAGGGCCAGCCCCAAAAGGGAGCCGGCCGCGGCGACAGCGTATTGGGGCGCGTCTTCGCAAAAATATTTGAGGGCTTCAAGCGCTTTGGGACATTCCTGAATTTCGTCAAGAATTATAAGGGTGTCTTCGGGGGTGACTTCGGTTTTGCACTCGATGTTGATGTTCGCAAGAATGCGCTCAAGATTGTAGTCGTCCTCAAAAACATTTTTCATCCGCTGGTTCTTAAAAAAAGTGATGTAGGCTGTTTTCTTAAAATGCTTTTTGCCGAATTCTTTTAGAACCCAGGTTTTTCCAACTTGCCGCGCGCCTTTTAAGACAAGGGGCTTTCGATTTTCTTTATTTTTCCATTCCGCAAGCTGCGAGATGATTAACCTTTCCATGACAATCCTCCTGTTTTACATTTTTTCGGGGATGATTTTGGTTATTATACACACTTTTTCGGGAATAATCAAGGGTGTTTTATACATTTTTTCTGGGATAATTTGGGTCATTTTGCGCGCTTTTTCTGGGAAAAAAATCCCCAAGCATAAAAAAATCGCCTTCCGTTTGGAAGGCGATTGGGATGAGCCATGCCGGCTTCGAACCAGCGACCCACAGATTAAGAGTCTGTTGCTCTACCAGCTGAGCTAATGGCCCATAAATTTTTGCGTCCGACAGGATTCGAACCTGCTACCACCGGATTCGAAGTCCGGGACTCTATCCAGATGAGCTACGGACGCGCTACCCGGCGACAACATAATCCTGTGGATTGGGTGCCTGGTGGGGATTGAACCCACGACAACCAGATCCACAATCTGGCGCTCTACCACTGAACTACAGGCACCAAGTTATCGACGTGAAATTATATTATCAAAAATCGCGCGCTTTTGTCAATAGGTTAGGCCGGAATTTTTTGCAATTTTTTTTCTAGCGGTTCCGCCGACCGCCAGCCGACTGGGAGCGTTTTTTTTTTACTAAACTTTATTTTTCAGATTCCGAAAATCAAAAGGATAAAGCGGCAAAAGAGCGCCGCGCGGAGGTTTTTATGGCTAAGAAAGTTCAGATTATGGAGATTTTGGAAAAGGAAAGCGAGACTCTTGACAAGTTGCTTGACGTTCAGTCTAACGTCCACATCGCCGTAAAGACCCGCAACTGGATTGGCCTTGAGGAAGACTTGGAAAAAATCCGCGTCCTTTCGCTGGAATTTTCCGCCTTGGAAGAAGAGCGCGAAAAGGCGGCGGAGGCTTCTTCTGAAATCAGCCCCGACGAAAAGGCGCTTATGCTAAAGCTTCACGCCAAGCTTTTAAAGTCAAAGATTGAAAACCAAATTTTGAACAGATACATCGAAACGAGCCGCAGCTTCGTCCAAGGAATTTTGGACAACGCGGTTCCGCAGCGCAGGAACGTCTTGTATTCGCGCAACGGAAAAATCATCAAGCGCGAGCCTGAAAGCGTCGTGCTGAACAGGTTGTTTTAGCGGCAAGGAAACTAGGGGGCAAAGAATATGTCTACATTCGCAGGGATAGAAATCGGAAAGCGCAGCCTTAACGCGCACCAAAGCTCGATCACGACGGCGGGCCACAACATAACGAACGCCAACACTGAAGGCTACTCGCGCCAGCGCGTGCAGCTGAAGTCCTTTGACCCCATTTACAGGCCCGACCTTAGCCGCGCCGAAGTTCCCGGCCAAATCGGCCAGGGCATGGAAGCGGAATCCATCACTCGCGTGCGCGACGAAATGCTTGACCAGCGGATTGTGGCGCAAAGCAACGAGGAGTCCTACTGGGACACAAGAAGCAAGTACTACACGATGCTTGAGCAAGTCTACAACGAGCCCGACGACGTTTCCGTCCGCACTACAATGGACAAATTTTGGGAGTCTTGGCAGGAACTTTCGCTCAACCCCGAAAGCCAGGCGCACCGCGAGGCGGTCGTTTCGCGAGGACAATCGCTCGTAAACTCAATCCAAAACCGCGACAAGGCCTTGACTGGAATCGGAAACCTTTTGAACAGCGACATCGAATCCAACGTCGAGCAGCTTAACGACATCGCAAACCAAATCGCCGCCCTTTCAACGGAAATCGTCCGCTCAAAGGCGATGGGCGACAACCCCAACGACTTGCTTGACAGGCGCGACGCGCTCGTCGAAAAGCTTTCTAAAATCGCCAACATAACGAGCGACCAGCGCGACTCCGACGAGTTTATGGTTCACATCGACGGCCACATTTTGGTCCAGGGCGGAATCGCAAGAAACTTTGACATTGAGTCAGTCATGGACAACAACGGATACTCGCGCGTCGTGTGGGCCGACACCCGAAACGAAGCGGAAGTGAAGGGCGGCTCTTTGGGCGCCTTGATAGAACTTCGCGACGTTGACGTTAGGAACGAAATCCAGTCATTGAACACGATGACGATGAACTTTACGGACTTGGTCAACGACGTTCACAGAAATTCCGTAGGCGCCAACAAGACTACCGGCCTTGACTTTTTCACCAGCCGCCCCTTTGTGGAAAACACAAACGGCAACTACGACTCCGACGGCGACGGCGTTGAGGACAAGACTTACGCCTTCCGCTTTACGGGAACGAACGCGCTGGACGCGCAGGAGCAGATTGGAATCGAAGGCGTTATGACGCTGGCCGGCCACAGCGGAAACATCCAAGTGGCCTACCATCCGACGGACCGCGTGGAAGACGTGGTCAACCGCATCAACGATTCCAACGGCGAAGTGAAGGCCTACCTTGACCGCAACAACAACTTGGTCCTCAAGGCCACGACAAGCCAAGCGATTGAAAACCCTGACTTTGTCATCCGCCATGTTGAAGACTCAGGCCACTTTTTGGCCGGCTACGCGGGAATCCTTTCGGCCAGCGGCGCGGAAGGCGCTTACGACTGGAACGGAGCCGACGCGGTGAACGCCTTGAAGGGCGCGGACGGAAACGGAAGCCGCGCGCAGTTCGCCGTGGCGCCTTACACAAATCCGTCAACTTACATTGAAATAAACGCGGAAATTAGGAACGACGTTATGAGCGTGGCTTCCGCCTTCCCGGCCCGCGACGGCCGCGCGATGAGCGGAGACGGAAACGCCGCCGCCGAAATCGCCAGCATCCGCAACACAAAGGTTATGATTGGCCGCGAGCGGACTCTTGACGACTACTTTGCCGACAGCGTGACAAACGTGGGCCTTATGGGCGAGCAGGCCGAGACAAACCTTATGAGCCAGCGCGCGATTATGGACGACCTTCGCGGCCTCCGCGATTCCATCAGCGGCGTGAACATCGACGAAGAGTTGGCTGACATCATGAAGTTCCAGCACGGCTACAACGCCGCCGCGAAATTCGTCACGGTGATTGACCAAATGATTGACACTGTTATCAACCGCTTGGGAGTCTGATAACGGCGGCCGGCAGTTTTAGCAAGCCAAGGAGTAAAGCATGAGAAGAATCAGTTCAGGAATGAATGACACGGACGTTCAGTCACGGTTGAGAATACAGGAATACAAGCTTAACAAGGCCAACAACCAGTTGGGAAGCCAGCGCCGCATTCAGGAATTGCGCGACGACCCGATTGCCGCCGGCCACCTTGTGCGCTACCAGTCTTTCGCGGGCCGCGTAAAGCAGTTTGAGGAGAACGCGCAAACCTTGACCGAACGCTTTAGCGTCCGCGAAGGCTATATGAACGATTCTCTGCAAATAATGCAGCGCGTCCGCGAGCTTGCCGTACAAGGCGCGCACGGAACCTACACCAAGGACGACTTGCAGAATATGGCCGGCGAGGTTGACCAGCTTTTGCGGCAAATGATCCAAAACGCCAACGCCGTCGACCAGGACGGAAACGCGCTTTTTGCCGGAACCAACACAAAGGTGACGGCTTTTGAAGTGGAGATGGGAAACGTCGAAGGCGCGGGCGTTCCGATGATTCAGGAAGTCGTTTACAACGGCAACGTGGCCTCCAACAACGTCGAGGTTGACGAAGGCCAGTATTTGGAAGTGAACAATTCCGGCAACCGAACTTTCTGGGCGGACAAGCAGACATTGACCAGCGGCCGCGACTTGACCAATTGGGTTGCGGAAAGCGATTCAGTCATCTCAGTTGACGGAACGGAAATCAACGTTTCGGCCGGCGACAACGTTTACGCCGTGATCGCCAAAATCAACAATTCCAACGCGGCCGTAAAAGCCTCGCTTGACCCGATAACTCGCGGCCTTAACTTGCAGACAACCGACGCGCGCCAGCTTTGGCTAAAGGACGAGGAGGGAAGCGTTCTTACCGACATGGGCGTAATCAGCGGAACCGAACAGCGGCCGCCTTACAACTACGCCACGGGAACCCGCGTTTCAGGCGGAAGCGTTTTTGACAGCGTCATCGCTTTGAGGAACGCCATGCTCAAGGGCGACCAAGAGGCGATCGGAAGCCGCGTTTTGGGAAGCCTTGACGCGGGACTTGGAAACCTTGTGACCCGCATCGCGGAGAACGGTTCCAACTACGAAAGAGCCTCTCTCAACGTGACCCGAAATTCCCAAACCGCGCTCAACGTGACGCAGATGATAGCCACCGAGGGCGACCTTGACTTCACCAAGGCTGTCACCGACATGAAGATGATGGACTACGTTCACCAAGCCTCGCTCAGCGTCGCGGGAAAAATGTACTCAAGCAGCTTGCTAAATTACATGAGGTAATAGGAGATTTTAGAACATGGATGTCAAGACTAAGATTGGAACTACAGTTCAAGTTGAAGAGAAGGACCTTTTGGAAATTCCCGAAGGCTTGTTCGGCTTTGAGGAATACAAGAACTACGCGATATTCGACAGCGAGTATCCGCCCTTTATGTGGATGCAGTCGACCGACGAGCCGAGCCTGGCCTTTTTAATCGTCGACCCCTTTTTGGTCGCGGACGACTACGAGCTTGACGTTGACGACAAGGCTCTTTCAAAAATCGGAATAACGAATCCCGCCGAAGTTTGCGTTATGGCCATCGTCACGATTCCAGCGGGCGGAACCCCCGTCACCGCCAACTTGCAGGGCCCGCTCGTAATCAACCGCAGCAACAACAAGTGCATGCAGGTGATTTTGAACAGCAACAAGTGGACGACAAAGCATGACATTGTAAAAGCGCTCAAGGCAAAAGACGCGCGGGGAGAGGCTTAATGCTAATCCTTTCAAGAAAAACAGACGAAAAAATCAAAATCGGCGAAGAAATCACCCTGACGATAATCGAAATTCGCGGCGACCAAGTCAAAATCGGCGTTGAGGCCCCCAAAAGCGTAAAAGTCTTTAGGCAGGAAGTTTTCAACGCGATTAAGAATGAAAACAAGTCCGCGGCGGAAATTCCCAACGTTTCCGGCATCGACGCGATTACCAGGCTGCTCAAAAAATAGGATTTGCCGTGCGATTGAAATTATCGCACGGCAATAATTTTTTGTTATAATTAAAAATTCTTTTAAAAAAGTTCTTCAAAAAGCGCAAACTTCTATATCTTATATGTGTGAATGATTTTGAAAGCAAGGGACTTTCTGGCGTCAAGAATCTCCTTTTGTCAGTTTTTGTCGGCGTAGAGCGTTGCTTGCGCTGCGGTTGTGTTTGCTCCGCAATTCCCCTTTGCCAAGACTGCGCCCTTTTGCTTCAAGATTATGTCCGGCTTGACTCCCCCCGCCGCTGCGGGAAGTGCGGAAAACTCCTGATTTCGGAAGAGCGCGTTTGCATGGAATGCCGCGAACGGGAAGGAGAAAGCTCTTTGGACGCGCTGCATCCTATCCACAGCTATCGCCAGTGGAAAAAGGAGTTGGCGTTCGCGTGGAAGACGGAAGGACAGAGGAGGCTTTCTCCTCTGTTCGCCCGCCTTCTTTTCAAGGCCTTGCGGGAATTGGGCTTGGAAAAAACGCCGTTGGTTCCGGTTCCGCCGCGCCCAGGCAAGATAAAGGAAAAGGGCTGGGACCAAGTTGACGAATTGGCCCGCATTTTGCGCAAAAAACACGGCTGCCAAGTCAGGGCGGACATTTTGGTACGGAAAAGTTCCGGCCAGCAAAAAAAGCTGGGCAGGGACGAACGTTTGGGCGCGGCTGGCGCGGTCTACGAGTTGCGGCCGGCATTTTCCCCGTTGCAAGACGGCGGAGAAAACGCCGGCGCTTCTGCTTGCGCTCGTCCGTCGGCCAACATTCCCCGCGAGCTAGTTCTTTTGGACGACATAGTCACCACCGGCGCCACGATGGAAAAATGCGCCTGGCTCCTAAAGTCCGCCGGCGTCCAAAAAGTCTACGGACTTGCGCTTTTTAGGGTAGGATAGCGGCGAGATTAAGAGAAAGCAAGCCCAAAAACGGATGACGCCGCATAAGCGGCAACATTCACGCTCGCGATAGGCTCGCGTGAACAGCCGTATTTTTTGTAGTAAAAACGCTTGGGCAAAAAAACGCGCGAAGGAGGCGGGCGGTTGACGGAAACACTCATTTTGCCCCTGCCGCGTAAGCGGCAGACGTGAATAGTTACAAGGGGCAAATTGTGTGTAGCGACGCTAACTAGCGGTTCCGTCGACCGCCAGCCGACTGGGAGCGTTTTTTTGCCCGCGCGTTTTTTATCTTGCATTTTTTGCGAAAGCGCTTTATAATAGAAGAACGCAATTGGAGGATTTATGGCAGGCGAAGACATACAGTACCAACTCGTCACATTTCAGCTTGGCGAAGAATTATACGGCGTGAACATTATGGACGTTAAGGAAATCGTAAAGACGCAGCCCGTGCGGCCTTTGCCAAACGCTCCGTATTATGTTGAAGGCATTTTCAACTTAAGAAAGGAAATCATTCCCGTAATAAGCTTGCACAAAAGATTCCGCCTAAAGAAAGCCGTTATGGAAGACGGAGAGGATGAGGGCGGATTTGTCATTTTGAACATAGACAACAACCGCATCGGCATTATCATTGACCGCGTCGCCCGCGTCGTTCCCGTGGCGGGAAAAGACATCAAGGCGCCGCCGCAGATGTTCAGCGGAATCGGAAGCGAATACATTCAGGGCGTAATCCAAAAGAACCCCGATTCGCCCTACTTGGTCATGCTCGACATCCGCCGCTTGTTCAACGCAAAAGAATTGCAAAAAATTATTGAAGTGAAGCAATGATTCAGACATTCAGCTCAACCATTCGCCGAAAGGAAATGGACGCGGTTCTCACTTGCATGGTGGACGAAAAAATCGGCCCCGGCGAGTTGAACGCGCGCCTGATTCAAACGGCAAAAGAATTTTTTTCGTGCGCGGGAGCGATTGCCTTGCGAACGCCCGCCGCCGCCCTTAAGTACGCGCTCAAGGCCCTAAACTTGGAGGCCGGAAGCGCCGTAATGCTTAGCGCCTTGGCTCCCCTTTGGCAATTGACCGCCGTGGAAGAGGCCGGCTTTAAGCCGCTCGTTTTGGACGTTCAGGCCGAAAGCGCGCAGCTGACTGCGGAAGCGGTTTCAGAAGGAATCCAAAAGGGCGGCCGCGCTCTTGTCCTGCGCGAAAGCCTTGGCATTCTTCCCGACTTTGACGGAATATTGGCGCTTGGAATTCCCGTAATCGAAGACATAAGCCAAAGCGCCGGCGGCTTTGTTCCCCTGGCGCCGCAAGAAGGGCAGGCCGCGGCCGGATCGCAAAACGCCGCGCAAGCTTCGGCCCAAGCGGCTCCCAAAGGCGACTCGGCTTCCGGCGAAGGCGCTCAAGGCGAAGACGCCGCCAAGACTGAAGTCGCCGGAAAAAAGGCCGGCTCTTTTGGCGTTTACGCGATATGCTCTTTGGAAGAAAAAGACATAATCACCGCTGGCGGCGGCGCTCTTTTGATGGCGGCCGGCCGGCGCGATTGGCCGGTTCTAAAATCCTTGGCCGAAAACATTCTTAGCATAGAAATGCTTCCCGACATCAACGCGGCGCTGGCCACGGTTCAGATAAAGGAATTCGCAAGAAACGAGGCGCGGCGCAAGGAACTTTACGCGCTTTACAACCGTTCGATTATGGCCGGAAAAAACAAGGGCTTTGTCCGCGACGTTGACTTGAATTCTACGATTTGGGCGTACCCGCTTTCTCTTGCCAGCGGCTTTAAGGACGTAAAGGCCTACGCGCAAAAAAAAGAAATCGAAGTCCGCTTGGCTTTTGAAGATTCAATCATCGCGGCCAAGGCGGAAGAATTTGGCGCGGACTGCAAGAACGCAAAGGCGCTTGCCCTTAGAACGGCGGTGTTCCCGCTTTATCCGCGCCTGGGGCGAACGCAGGTTGAAAAAATTTCAAAAGTGTTGGTGACCCTTCCGTAATGAAAAATTGCCTTATTGTCGTCAACACAGATAAAGCGCCGTCCGAGATGCTCGGAATCGAGGCCGCCGCCTTTTTAAAAGAGCGCGGCGTGTCCTATGATTTTTTGGACTTTAACGGCGCGTCTAAAGATTGCGACTGGCAAAAATTTGACTTTGTGATAACCCTTGGCGGCGACGGAACGGTTTTGTTCGCGGCGCGGGGGGCGGCAAAATACGGCGTTCCGATTTTTCCGGTGAACCTTGGCGAGTTCGGCTTTATAGCGGGAATCCAGCCCGACGAATGGCAGGAAGCGCTGGGGCTTTTTTTGGAAGGAAAGACGGGCGCGGTCAGGCGGACGATGCTGGCGGCGGAACTGTTGCGCGGCGGAAAATTGGCCGCGCGCTTTGAGGCCCTGAACGACATTGTTGTCAGCGCCAAGAGCGCGGCTCAAACGATTTCAATGGACATAAGTGTCAACGGAACGCCATTGGGCCGCTTTAAGGCTGACGGCGCTATTGTCTCAAGCCCCACAGGCAGCACCGCTTATTCGGCCAGCGCCGGCGGCCCGATTGTAGGGCCTGACTTGGACGCGCTTGTCCTTACGCCGCTCAATTCCTTTTCGCTCAGCGCGCGACCAATCGTTTTTTCTTCGCGGGCGGTTTTGAGGGCGCAAATAATTCCGTCTAGGAACCGCGACGCGATTCTTACGGTTGACGGGCAAACGCCCTTTGAATTGAAAGACGACGACATCGTTCAAATAAAAAAGTCGGAGCATGACGCGATTTTGGCAGGAACTTCCGTGGAAAAATTTTATAACGCGCTCCGAAGCAAGTTGAATTGGTCCGGCGGGCCAAACGGGGGAAATCGTGCTTGAGTCTCTGAAAATCAAGGACTTTGCGTTAATAGACTCTTCGTCGGTGGAATTTTCCAAGGGCTTCACTGTCCTTTCCGGCGAAACCGGCGCGGGAAAGTCCATCCTTATCGGAGCGCTTTCTTTTTTGCTGGGCGGAAAGGCTGGCGCGGAATCGATTCGCGCGGGATGCCAGGAAGCCAGCGTTTCGGGCGTGTTCACAATTCCGGCAAAGACGGCCGCCGACCGCGACCTTTCGCTTGACGCGGAAGAAGAGCCTTTGAGCGCCCGCGAATGGCTTAGCCAGCGGGGAATCGAAGACGAGGACGGCCAAATCATTTTGCGCCGCGTGATTCGCGCCGGTGGAAAGAGCGGAGCGTGGATTCAAGGAACGCCCGTGCCGCGCGCCGACTTGGCCAAGTTCAGCGAATTTTTGATTGACATTCACGGCCAGCACGAACACCAATCCTTGATGCGCGTCGCCGAACACCGAAAATTTTTGGACTCCTATTGCGGCATTGTCGAAGAAGTTTCCGCCTTCACTAAAATTTACGCCGCGCTCGTCGAAAAGCGCGCGGCCCTTGAGGCTTTGAGCGCGAGCGGCGCCGAACGGGAGCGGCGCGTGGACTACCTTAAGTTTTCGATTCAAGAGATCGAGGACGCAAAGCTTAAGGCCGGCGAGGACGAAGATTTGGCCGCCGAAGAAGCCAAACTTTCCAGCTTTGAAAAGCTTTATTCGGAAGTTCAATCCGTCAACGAAATCTTTTCCGGCGAAGAGGGCGGCGTTGAGGCTTTGCTAAAGCGCGTTCGGTCTGCCAGCGAGCGGGCGGCGGGCTTGGACAAAAGCCTTGAGGAATTGGACGGCCGCGTCCAAAACGTTTTTTACGAAATATCTGACTTGAGCCAGTCCTTCCGCTCGTATCAAAATTCCTTGGTCTTTGACCCCGCGCGGCTTGAAGAAGTCCAAGCCCGCCTTGACTTGATTTACAAGTTAAAGAAAAAGTACGCGCCGTCCGCGACTTCGCCCTTGCAGGCGGTCTTTGACTATTTGTCGCAAGCCAAGGCCGAGCTTGAAACTTTGGACTCTTCTTCCGTGAACAAGGAATCGTTGGAAAAGGAAATCGCCGCTCTTGAACGGCAGGTTTACGAGGCCGCAAAATCCATTTCTGCCAAGCGGACGGCGGGGGCGGGCAAAATGTCCGCGCAAGTCGAGGCCGTTTTGCAAAAGCTTGGAATGGCCGGAACAAAGTTCAGCGTCGGCATAAGCCAAAAGGCAGGCGACGCGGTCCTGCAAAAATGCGGCCCCTACGGAATGGACGACATAGAATTTTTGATTAGCGCCAACCCCGGCTCGCCCCTTGCAAGCCTTTCAAAAATCGCGAGCGGCGGCGAATTGAGCCGCGTGATGCTGGCCCTAAAGACGATTTTCGCGCAGAGCGACAAGGTTCCCACTTTGATTTTTGACGAAATAGACACGGGAATCGGCGGCGAAGTTGCCGTCGCGGTGGGCGAGCACATGAAGAATTTGGCAAAAAATCGTCAAATTTTGTGCATTACCCATCTAGCGAGCATCGCTGTTTTTGCCGATAATCAAATAAGGATACAAAAGTCTGTCGAAAACGGCATGATGAAGACCCGCGCCGCCGCCGTTCTTGGCGAAGAGCGCGTGGCGGAAATTGCCCGAATGTTGTCCGGAGACCAGCAAAGCGCCGAGTCTTTGGAGCACGCGCGGGCCATGTTGGAAAAGCATTCAAAAGTTACGGGAGCGTAAAATGGCCAAAATAACAAACGAAGACCGCGAGCTTTTCAAAAAAGAGTCCAAGCAGTACGAAGATTTGATTAAGGCCGAATTGGACAAAGAAAAGGAAATGCTCGCCACGATGAAGGGCGACGCGGTTGGCGTTGAATACAAAAAGATGATTCTCGCCGAGCAGATGATTTACATCGCCACTTTGTACAACGCAATCAATTCCGCTTCCGTAAAAATTCTTGAGGTTAAGAACAACGACGCGCTCAACGAAGGCCGAAAAATTCTTTACAAGGCCATCATTTACCTTGAGGAAATCGTCACCAATTTGGTCAACGCGACGCAAGACGACGTTAGCGAAAAGATGGAGGCGATTTCAAACACGCCGCTTGAAAAGCGCTACTTTTTGGTCAGAAAGTTGGGCCTTGCGATTCAAATGATTATCGACGCTTTTGGCGACAACTCAAAGTGGAAGTGGTCTTTTGTGGAATTGGAAGGCCGTTTTGCAGCCGTGGCCAAGAACTTTTACGACTTTAAGAATTACATCAAGGCTTACTTTGACCCCAGCAATCCTGACAACGAAAATTCAATTTTGTACTTGCGCTTGATACGAACGCTTTTGGACAAGTCGGCCAACGCCTACCGCGACAAGTACGAGCTTTCAAGCCGCCGCTTGGACGACATGAAGAACGCCATAAACTTTTTGCTGGCCCTTCGCCGCGTGAGCGTGGCGCTTGGCGAAAGCGACACCGCCGAAGAATTGAAGAAAAAGGCGCAAACCTGGAAGGAAAAAATGGACGCCGACCAAAAGGCAGGAAAATCAAACTAAAAAAAATAGCGGCGTGAGCCGCTATTTTTTTTAGTTTATCGAGTTTCACTTTGCCGCATAAGGCGGCGGCAATTTTCGCTTCGCGAAAAACGTGAAACTCGCAGTCACGATGCAAAGGTATTCATCGACAGAACTTTTGTCGGGCAGCCTTCGACGCATTTTCCGCAGCCGCCGCACTTTGCGTAGTCGACGACTGGAATGCCTTTGACCAGCGTTATCGCGCCCGGCTCGCAAACCTTTTCGCACTTGCCGCACTTGATGCAGCCGTTCTTGCAGTTTTTCATAATCGAAGGCTTGTTGTCGCTTCTGTTTTGGCAAAGCGCTATCGGGCCTTTTGTCTCCACATTGAAGAGCGAAATCAAATGCTTGGGGCAGGCGCGGACGCAGGAGCCGCAGCCCGTGCAGTTTTCCAAGTCGATGTGGGGAAGACCGTCGTCGCCGATTACGATTCCGTCAAACTCGCAGGCGGCCGCGCAGTCGCCATAGCCCGCGCAGCCAAAGGCGCAAAGCTTCGTTCCGTTAATCGCTTGGACCGCGGCGGCGCAAGTTTTGATTCCCGTGTATTCGCCGCGGGGCTTTGCGCAGTCTTTGGTTCCGCGGCACATAAGGACGGCGGCCTTTTTTTCGGCCGTTACCGTAACGCCCAAAACCTTTGAAAGCTTTTCGGCCACTTCCGCGCCGCCGGCCGTGCAAAGGTTGGGGGCAACGGTTCCTGCGGCCACCGCTTTTGCGTAACCGTCGCAGCCGGGAAAGCCGCAGCCGCCGCAGTTGGCGCCAGGAAGCTGCTCGCGCACGTCAACCTCTTTTTGGTTGACGGGAACCGCGAATATTTTTTTAAAGAGTCCCAGCAAGAGGCCCAGCAAAAAGGCTATCGCGAATGAAACTCCGATTGTAATTAAAATTGTATTCATAAAGTTCTCCCAAAATTGCCGCCGCTAGATGAGCCCCTTAAAGCCCATGAACGAAAGCGCCAAAAGCGATGTTGCCAAAAAGAGGCCCGCGTTTCCCTTTAGGAAGCCAGGCATTTTCGACGTTCTCAGGCGCTCGCGGATTCCGGCCATAATCACCATCGAAAGCAAAAAGCCGCCCGCGCTTCCCAAAGCGTAGACGATTGACTGGACGTAGCTGTAGTTTTTGCTTATGCAGTTCAATGTTATGGCAAGAACCGCGCAGTTGGTGGTAATCAAGGCAAGGTAAACGCCCATCGCGCTGTAAAGGGCGGGCGAGGACTTTTTAAGGTAGAATTCCACAAGCTGAACAAGCGAGGCGATTACCAAGATGAAAATCAAGGTCTGCAAGAATTGCAGCTTTAGCGGAACCAAGACGCAATAGTAAATCGGATAAGTCGCGGCGGTGGCGAGCAAAATCACGAACGAAGTAGCGATGCCCATTCCGGCGGACTTTCCCGTGTCGCTTGTCATTCCCATAAAGGGGCAGAGCGCGAGGTACTGAACCAAAATCACGTTGTCAACGAGCATGGCCTTTAAGAATATTTTTAGAAGTTCGTTCATTTTTCCGCTCCTTCCGTTTTGGCGCTTTCTTTTGGCGCGGTTTTTTTCTTTTTCATCTCTGAAAGTCCGAGCGTAAGCGCGATCATGATTCCAAAGACAAAGAAGCCGCCCGGCGCTCCGCTAAAAAAGCCGATGGCGTTTTCTTCCGCGAAGACTGTGTGGCCAAAAATCTTTCCGCTTCCCAAAAACTCGCGGATAAGGGAAATGGCCACCAAAACCCAAGTGTAGCCGATGCCCATTCCCAGCGCGTCCAAAATCGCCATGCCAACGCTGTTCTTTGACGAAAAGGCTTCGACGCGGCCCATGATGATGCAGTTTACTACAATCAACGGAATGAACACGCCGAGCGATTCGCTCAAAGCCGGAACGTAGGCTTGCAGCAAAAGCTGGACAATCGTGGTGAAGGCCGCGATTACGATGATGAAAATCGGAAGGCGGATCGCCGCCGGAATCAATTTTCTAAAAAGGCTTATGATTATTTCGCTCATCAAAAGAACGAATGTCATGCTTAGTCCCATTCCGATTCCGTTGAATACGCTGGTCGTTACGGCAAGCGAAGAGCAAAGGCCGATGGAAAGAACCAAAAGCGGATTTTCCTTTACTATGCCGTTTGAAAAAGTTTTCAACGCGCTCATTTGCTTCCTCCCGCAATGTAGTTTTGAACGACGGCCGCCGCGTTGGAAATCAGCGCGCCCATCGTTTGCGACGTGATTGTCGCGCCGCTAATCGCCTCGTAGTCGCTTCCAAGCGCCAAGGGCTTTGAAGCGTCAACTCCGGCAAACTGGCCGTAGAAGGTCGTTCCCTTGGAGTTCTTGTAATTGGGGTCGGCGGCCTTTTGGCCAAAGCCCGGCGAGTCGGACGTTTGCAAAATGTGAACGCCCGCGATTTTAAGGCTTGTGTCAAAGCCCGCGATCAAGGTCGTCGTGTCGTAAGTGGGGCCGGTGGCCTTTACCGCGTAGCCCGTCGTCTGGCCGCCCTTTATCACCTTAAAGAAGGAATTGATTGAGGCGCTGGAATTTGTCGCGGGCGCGTCGGTGATTTTTTCAAAGCCGTCCGCGTCCGGGAAAATCATCTTCAGCGCTTGGCTTTCTTTTTCAAGCGCCAATCGTTCGATTTGCGGCGCGGTGACGTTGTTGACCAAGGCGAGCGCGAAGCAAGCCGCCGCCGCGTAAAGGGCAAGAATCACGCCCAGTTTAAAGGCTTCTTTCATTTGGCGCCTCCTTCTTTTTTGTAGCCGTATTTTCGCGGCGCCAATTTGTTCAAGAAAGGCGTGATTGAGTTCATGATTAAAATCGAGAACATAACGCCTTCGGGGTAGCCGCCGAATTTTCTAATCAGGAAGGTGAGCAAGCCGCAGCCCGCGCCGAAAACGATTCTTCCATAAGAAGTGACTGGCGTCGTTACGTAATCGGTGGCCATAAAGACCGCGCCGAACACAAGGCCGCCCGACAATAGGTGGGCCAGAACGTCGGCGCCGCCAAGCCAAGTAAGGAGCGCGAAAGTTCCTACCATAAAGACGGGCGTTCGCCAGTCCACAAGGCCGGAGCCGATCAAGAACAGCGCGGAAATCAAAATCAACAAGATTGAAGACTCGCCGATGCAGCCCGCCTGTCGGCCTATAAAGAGCTGCCAGTAGTCAATCGCGGAGGCGGCGCCCGTTGTTGTGGCGCTTGTAATTGCGTCCGCTTGCTTTAGCGTTGAAAGGATTGTCGCCGAGCTTGTCGCGTCGGGAAGGGGAGCTATCCAAGAGCTTCCCATCGCGGCGGGAAAGCTTGCGAACAAAAAGGCGCGGCCTGTAAGGGCTGGGTTCCAAACGTTTGAGCCAAGGCCTCCAAAAAGCTGCTTGGCCACGATGATTGCGAAGGCCGCTCCAAGTATTGTCTGCCAAACGGGAAGCGTCGGCGGCAAAACCAGCGCTAGCAAAAGGCCCGTTATCGCCGCCGAGCCGTCAAGCGCGGTCTGGCGCTTTTTGCAAATTTTGTTGAACAAGAATTCCGCCAAAATCGCAGTGGCGACGCTCGCGCAAATCGTAACGAGCGCGGGGATTCCAAAAAGAATCACGCCCCAAACTGTTTCGGGCAAGAGCGCCAAAACAACCGCCCACATCACGTGAGTCGTTTTTATTTTGCTCGCGATGTGCGGTGAAGAAGAAAGCTGAATCATTTTGCGCCTCCGTTAGCGTTTTGGGCTTGGGCTTGCGCTTCAGCCGCCTTTTGCGCGGCCGCGGCCTTTTCCGCCGCGATTCTTCCGCGCTCCAAATTTTTTCCCATTCTGATTGTCTGCACAAGGCGGACGCGGGACGGGCAAACGTAAGCGCAAGAGCCGCATTCGATGCAGTCCATCAAGCCGTATTTTTTTGCGGCGCTCAAGTCTTCCGCGTCAACCGAGCGGACAATCAGCGTCGGGGTGAGCCGCATCGGGCAAACGTGGACGCAGGCGCCGCAAGTGATGCAGGGGTTTGTTTCCGCCGTGTCGATTTCCTTTTCGGTCAGGAACAAAACGCCGCTCGTTCCCTTTTGGACGGGAAAGCCCGCGCTCTGCATGGAAAAGCCCATCATAGGGCCGCCCGACAAAATTTTCACGACTTTCGAGGTAAAGGCGCGCTCGATGAGCGGCTTTCCAAGGCGGAAGGCGTCGCTAATCGCGCAAACCGTTCCCACGTTGCAGACAACGCAGCCAGCGCTCGCGGGAAGGCCGCCGGCTTTGACCTCGCGGCCAGTTACGGCGGTGATTATGTTCTTTTCCGCGCCTTGCGGATATTTTGTCTTTACGACGACGACCTCGACTTTTCCTTTGGCGGCCTCTTCCAGTTTGGGAATCAAATGTTTTTTGTTGCTTTCCAAAACGATTTTGGCCTGGCCGCCGACGATTTTTTGGACAATCAAAAGGCCGTCGATTACCTTGTCGGCGCTTTCGTCCATCGTCTGCTCGTCAACGGTAAGATACGGCTCGCATTCGGCGGCGTTGAGCAAAACGTAGTCTATCTTGCAGTCCTTGGGCGGGTTCAGCTTTACGTGGGTGGGGAATGACGCTCCGCCCATTCCGCAAATGCCCGCGTCCTTGACTCGCGCCAAGGCCTCTTCCTTTGAGCAGGCAAAGGGGTCAAGCGGCGGCATGAAAGTTTCGCCGGCGTTGGGGTCTTCGTCCGCTTGGATTACAATGCAGGGAACCTCCGCGTTGGCGGTGGAAAGGTTTGAAACGATTTTCTTTACCGTTCCGCTTACGGGGGAATGCACGGGCGCGCTTACAAAAGCGTCGCTCTTTGCGATGACTTGTCCGCGCGTGACTTTGTCGCCAACGGCCACTACCGGCTGGTTTGGCGCGCCGCCCATCGTTATAGGAATGGTCAGCGTTTTGGAAGCGGGGAAGGCAGGAGTGATTTTCTTTCCTTCCGCCAGCTCCTTATGCTCGGGAGGGTAAATTCCCCCCTTAAAGGTGAATGTTTTCATTCTTTTTTTGTTCTCCAAATGAAAAGTTGCGCTCCTATTGTAACATATATTTATGGAAAAATAAAGATGGTGGCGGAGAATTTTGGAGGCTTTTTGGAGAAAATTTACAAGGCGGATTTGCGCGCTCGCCCTTGTCTGCGCAATAAAAAAAGCCCCGCCAAGTTGGCGGGGCAATGCCCATCAGGCATTATCGGAGGCGTGGGTGGGAGGGGAAAACGCCCCCGACATTTATATTATCGTCACTGCCCGCCGATTTCTTTAATGTTTTTAGAAAAAAAATGCGAAATTTTGGCCCGCCCTCGTTTTGGGCTTGCCAAAATTCAGCCGTCTACTTTGTAAGCTTGCGCTCGCATTCCGCGTACAAGTCGGCCGTCTTTTTAACGATGTCGGCGGGAATTTCCTTGATGTTGGGGTCGCCGGCCAAATTGTTGGCCTTGAGCCAGTCGCGGACAAACTGCTTGTCGTAGCTTGCGGGGCTTGTTCCAACCTTGTAAGCGTCCTTGTTCCAAAAGCGGCTTGAGTCGGGCGTCAAAACCTCGTCGGCCAAGACCAATTCGCCGTTTTCGTCCAAGCCAAACTCAAACTTTGTGTCGGCGATGATGATTCCGCGCTCATAGGCGTAGTCGTAGCATTTTTTGTAGATGGCAAGGGCGGCCTTTTCGATTTTTGTTCCCAATTCCTCGCCCAAGTCCTTTTTCATATAGTCAAGGGTCACGTTGATGTCGTGGCCTTCCTTGGCCTTTGTGGAGGGCGTGCAAATGGGCTCGGCCAGTTTTTCGGCTTCCTGGTACTGCTTGTCAAAAGAGTGGCCCAAGAAAGGCTCGCCCTTTTTGTAGGCTTCGTACATCGAGCCGAACATGTAGCCGCGGACGATTACCTCGTAGGGCACCATCTTGAGCTTTTTTACCAGCATCGCGCGGCCTTCAAATTTCGGCTTTTGGAATTCGGCGGGCATGTCCTTTACGTCGCTTGAAATCAAGTGGTTTTTGCAAATGTCCTTTGTAAGCTCGAACCAATGCTCGCTGACGGCGTTCAAGACCTTTCCCTTGTTCGGGATGTCAACCGGCAAAATCACGTCAAAGGCGCTGATTCTGTCCGTTGTCACGATGACCATTCTTCCGTCTTCCAAGTCGTAGACTTCGCGGACTTTTCCGCTGATGATTTTTTTCATTTCTATATCTCCTATGATGCGGTTGTTGCCGCCGCTATTCTTCTTTAACGCTCGCGTCAACATTGACGCTTATGTTGTAAGTCTTTCCGTTTTGAATCACGGCTTTTTTGACCACTTCGTAGCCGCCAAGGTTGAACTTAAATATGTGCTCGCCGCTTTCCAGGTTGAGCGCGCCCGCGGCCATAACTTCCTCGCCGTCGACGAAAATTTTCGTGCCTTCAGGCGCGCTGACGTAAACCGCGGGCGAAACGCTTTGCAAGTCCAGGTTAAGCTCGGCCACGCGCGCCCGCTCAATCAAGACCGACCGCGCCTCGTTCCTGAATTTGTCCGAAACAATCGAAACGCTGCGCTTTCCCGGCTTTAGCAAAACAAGGCCGTCTTCGCCGGGCGCGACCGGTTTTTCGTCAACAAAAATCGAGTATTCGCCCGCGTCTTGGGCGGCCTTTACTTTTAGCGCGCCGTAGTCGGACAAGACAGCCTTTGCGCTGACTTCAAATTCCGCGTCAAGGACGCTTTGCGGAACGCCCTTCATCGCCAGCTGGTTTCGCAAAAACACAAAGCCGCGCGCCTTGTCCGAAATCAAAGTCTTGTCGGCGTAAGGGCTTTGCTTGATGCTGTTTCCTTTTACTAGCGGAACCACGATTGTCCAAGAAAGCTGGCCGGGGTACAAGCCCGAATAAATTTCCGTTCCGGAATAGTCGATGCCTTTTTCGGAAGGCGCGGGCGAAACGTTCGAGTAAAGAGAGTAGAGTATAGTGTTGCGGCAGTTGGCCACCGCCTGCGGAATTTTCACCGTCACTTCTATTCCGTGTATGAAAATCGAGTCGGCCGGAAAGCGGACTGAAAGCGAGTCGTTTATGCCGCACTTTTTTGTTTCGCTTGAGCCTTGCTCCGTAACTTCAAGGCAAACGTTCTTTCGGACGCGAAAGACTTCAGCGCCAAGGCCCGCGCAAAAAACGGGCGGTAAAAGCGCAAAAAGCGCCGCCAAAGTCAAAGCGCGGTGAAAAGCGAAAAATCTTTTTTTTAGGGCGAACTTTCTGTTCAAAAACAAATCCTTAACTAAAAATTGCCGTAGGCTTCCGGATTTACGGCGGCGCCGTTCAGCCTTATTTCAAAATGCAAGTGCGGGCCGGTCACTTGGCCGGTACTTCCGCTTTTGGCGATCAAGTCTCCCGCGCGGACAACCTTTCCCCTTTTGATTCCGTCCTGAACCAAAGAAAGGTGCGCGTAAAAGCTTGTCATTCCGCCGCCGTGGTCAATTTGAATCCACTTTCCGTAAACGCGGTTCTCTCCGCATCCCAAAACCCTTCCGCCCTTGCAGGCAAAGACGGAAGAGCCTTCGGGAACGGCCATGTCAACGCCCTTGTGGAACTGAACTTTTCCGCCGCCAAAAGGGTTGTCCCTTTGTCCGTAGCGGCTTGAAATTCTGTAGCCCTTTACGGGAAGCCTTAGGCCGGTGTCCAAGAAAAAGGCGCGTTCGGTGGACGAAAATTTTTCGCCGGGAAAAAACGCGAAATTTTTTCCGTCAATATTATAGCGCAAGTGGGGGCTTTCTTCCAATAGGGGAAGGCGGTTTTTTTGCAACAAAATCTCAAGCGCGGACGCCCCGCTTTTTTCTTCAAGCGGAACAAAAAGGCCGTCCATCGTGGGAATCAAAAGCGTTTTTCCGGCGATGAATTCGTCGGCGCAAAAAATTCCGTTCACAATGGAAAAAGAATCGTAGCGCGCGCAAAGGCGGCTGGCCAAGTCCAAGAGCGTGTCGCCGTCGCGGACCGTGTATGCGTAAAACGAAGGGACGGCGGCCTTTCCGCTGGCCAAAAGGCGGCGGTTTTCTTCCATCTCGTCGTCGAACTGCTTTAGCATAAAGTCCTTGTCGCTGTTTTGCAGGGAATTTATTCTGGGGGCTCTTTTAGCTTGAATTTGAATCGCGGAATTTTGGCAATAGGCTGAATTTGAAAGGAAGGCCGGAGCCCAAAAGAACGCCACAAGAACCGCGCGCAAGAAACTCGGCGCGGCTTTAATTTTGGGCTTTTGAAAATTTTCTTTCAACAAAGCGGACAAGGTAAAATAGAAGAATGCCGCCCAAAAGGCTTAGGCAAAAAAACAAGCGGCTAAAGTTGGCCACGGCCAGCGCCGCGAAAACGATTCCCGCCGCAAGCGAAAAAATTTTGAGCGCCAAAAAAACGGTCTTTTTCAAGCCCGATTTTTTTGCCGCAACGACAACTTTGTACAAGACCAAAACTGCGGCCGCGAGCAAAACAACAAGCGAATAAAGCTTTGGCTGTTTGGTCGCAAAAAGCCAAAGCGGCGCGATCGCGACAAAGCTCGCGGCCGCGCACGCCGCGATAAAACCCGCGAATTTCGCTAGCGAAAAAAACTTGGATTTTATCTTAGATGACATTTACTCTTCCGAAATCGCTTCAGAAGGGCAAACTCCGGCGCAAGTTCCGCAGCTGATGCAAGTTCCGGCGTCGATGACGCGCTTTGAGTCCTTTTCAGAAATAGCTGAAACGGGGCACTCAGGTTCGCAGGCGCCGCAGTTTACGCAAGCGTCAGAAATTTTGTAAGCCATAAAGTTCTCCTTAAAAAGTTCTTGGCAGAAATTATAACGCGCTTTTCGCTAAAAATCAAGCGAAAATTGTGGACAAAAAAAATCTTTGCGCTATAATGAAAGCATGACAAAGCAAGAACTAGCCAAGATGATCGACCACACCCTTTTGGCGGCCGCCGCCACCAGGGCTCAAATTAAAAACCTTTGCTCGGAAGCCAAAAAATACGGCTTCGCGTCCGTTTGCGTTAACCCGGTATGGGTAAAGCTTGCCGCGGACGAACTAAAGGGAAGCGGCGTCGCCGTTTGTTCCGTAATCGGATTTCCCCTTGGCGCGGATGCCAGCTCCGTAAAGGCCTTTGCCGCCAGCCAAGCGGTTTTGGACGGAGCCGACGAGGTTGACATGGTTATGAACATCGGCGCGGCCAAGCAGGGCGACTCTGACCTTGTCCAGAGCGACATCGAAGCCGTCGTTCAGGCAGCCAAAAAAGCCGGCGGCGAGGTTGGAAAAAACGTCGTCGTAAAAGTCATTTTGGAAACTTGCTACTTGATTGACCAAGAAATAGAAAAGGCCTGCCTCGCCGCAAAAAGCGCGGCCGCCGATTTTGTAAAAACCTCGACCGGCTTTGCCACGCCCAAAAATTCCGACGGAAAAGCCTTGTTCAACGGCGCGATGGCCGAGCATGTTTCGCTTATGCGGCGGACTGTCGGCGACGAGATGGGCGTAAAGGCCAGCGGCGGAATCCGCGACGCAAGGAACGCCGCCGTCTTGATTGCCGCCGGAGCCAACCGCTTGGGCTGCTCTTCCAGCATAAAGATTTTGCAGGAGTGGGAAGACTAAAGGGCTTTCCAATACATTTTGTTCTCTTCAAAATACCATTTGGCGCGGCCTTCTTTGTAAAGGTAGGTCAGGTAGGAGCGGAGCGTTCCGCCAATCAGCATGAACTGGCTTGGCTTTAGCTTGATTCCGCTTTTGTCGCAAAAGAGCTTCAGCAAGTCTTCAAGCGTTCTTGGCTCATTCAAAAGGCCTTCGATGAATTTTTCGTTTGACAGAGTGGAAATTAAATTCAATTCGCAAAGTTCTTCGATCCGCTCGTAAGACTCTCCGTGGCTGGGAACGTAATAGTCCGCCTTGATTTTTTCCACGCGCAAAATCGATTCCTTAAAGGCTTTGATGTCGATGATGAATGGCGTCCAGAAGCGGTTCAGCATGTGGCGGCCAAAAATTCCGTCGCCCGAAAAGAAGACTTTCTTTCCGCCGGCGGCCGTCAAAATTCCAAGCATTTCAAGGCTGTGGCCGGGCAGCGCGACAAATTCAAATTCCAAGCCGCCGTCGCCGGGGCCGCCGCCAACCGAGATTTTTTGGCCGGCGGCGATCACTCGGTCCACAAAAACTTGCGGCGCGTGAAAGTAGGGGATGTCGATTTCCGGAATGGGGTCGCCGCCGTAAAAGGCTTGCGCCTGTATTTGCGGCGTTTCCGCGCATGACTTTTCGGCTTGCGAGGCCCATATTTGGCAGGAAGTTTTTTGCTTTAGCCAAGCGGCGCCGCCGATGTGGTCGGCGTGGGCGTGGGTGAAAATGACGGCCTTTAGGCGAAAGTCGCCAAACTCGCGCCCGCACGCGTCCATAAGCTTTTTTGCGTCTTCAACCGTTTCGCACGCGTCAACAAAGTAAAGCTCCGCAACTCCGTCGGGGGCTTTGAAAGCCGCCACGCCCGCGTTTGTGGGCGAGTAGAAAACGTAAATGTTGTCGCAAAGTTTTTTTAGCTGCGGCTGGGGGTTGGAGGCGGCGCCGGCGTTTTGGGCTTGCGGCGCCTTTTCGGCTTTTTCACTCTTCGCCAAGATCTTCTCCGAGCTTTTGAGCCTCGTCTTTAAGCTTTTGGATTATAATCGTGTCGCGGATCGCCAATCCCAGCGCCGCCAAGAAAATCAGCGCCATGGCCGCGTAAAACAAGGGGCTTCCGGGATTGGTCTTAAAGTCTTTGAATGTTATGTAGACAAGGAAGACGCAAAGAACCAAACACAAGTTGCGGTTTGATTCCAAACCCTTTTTTTGAGTCTCAAGCTTTTGTCTTTTCGCGTCTTCCATAGTTCTACTTCGCTATTTCGATTTGAACAACCTTGTAGTTGTACAAAGTTTCGTTAATCTTGAACGAGAATTCCTCTTCCGGCTTGCGGTCCAAGAGGGCGTTGCCGCGCGGAGACATGTACGAAATGATTCCCTTGTCCGGGTCTGATTCCCAGGGGCCCATAATCGTGTAGACTTCGTTTTGGTTCGTGTCCTTGTTCAAAAGCGTTACGCGGGTTCCAAAAGAAACGACGGCTGTTGAGGCGGTCGTGGGGTCGAAGACGACGGCGCGGTTCAATTCGTCCTGCAGCTTGGCGAGCGTAACGTTGAGGTAGTGCTGGTGCTCTTTGGCCGCCTTGTATTCGGCGTTTTCCTTCAAGTCGCCCTGAGCGCGGGCCTCGCTGATTTCCTTGGCGTTGGCGGGAATTTCTTCCTTTTGAATCTTTTCGGCAAGCGCCTGCTTTTCTTCCAGCTTGGCGGCAGTGACCAACATTCCCTTGGGAGAAGAGGACTTTTCTTCCGTGGCGCGGAATTTGTAGTCCGGGTATTTTTCCAAAATCTTGTTGCGAAGAGTGGTCTTGATTTTTGGCTGCAAGTC
Source organism: uncultured Spirochaetaceae bacterium (assembly GCA_902799965.1). GTDB lineage: Bacteria > Spirochaetota > Spirochaetia > Treponematales > Treponemataceae > Treponema_D. Next base: position 9,593 of record CADCCO010000005.1, on the reverse strand, counting down.
GCCGATGTCGTCGACAAGCGTGTACATCTTTGTGACGGTCTCTTCGTCGTGGGAGAACATGAAGTTTGACAGCGCGTCGCTTTCAAACAAAAGCTTTTCGGCCTGCTTTTCAATCTTTTTGTTTTCGGTCGTGTTCACGTGGCTGTTGATTTCGCGGAAGCAAAGCTCGATTATGTTCAAAAGAGAAATCAACTGCTTTTCGTAAGAAACGCCGCTGTCCTTGAACCAAGCGTCGTTCTGGCAATTTTCGACCAAGAACAAAATGGCGGCGCGGAAATCCTTGTAGTCCTCAAAGCAGAAGGCTGTGAATTTCTTAAGCTTGTCGGCGCCGCCGTTGGCCGCCACTTCGTCAAGCATTTCCTTTTTGAGAACCGTCGGGAAAAGCTTGAGGTATTCGTCCTGCCATTCCGGCAAAAGCTTGATGGCCGCCAAGAAGTCCGCCTTGAGCGAAGTGTTCTTGGTGTCCTTAAGCTCTTCGTAAGTCTTGCGCGGGTTGTCCAAGTCGCCGTAAATTTGCGCGAACGTGTACTTGCAGGGGTAGGCGCGGGCGGGGACAAGGCGGCCGATTTTTTGCGCGGTAAGCCAAGCGGCCACGATTTCGGTTGTGGCGCGGGTGATTGTCTTTAGATAGTTGGTGAAGTACTGGTACATGTCGCTGAACAAGTCGCTGTCCTTGTCGGTCTCGTCGTCGGCGGCGAACTTCATTATGATGTCGATGCGGGCAAAGAAATTCTTTTGCGCTTTGAATTCGTTGGAGTATTTTTCTTCGCCGGTGATTTCATGGTCGCGGACAATGTACTGGCTGATGTCGTTGGGGTTCACGCCGAATGTTTTGTCGCTTTCCAAAATCTTTTTGGCCGCGTTGTTCCAGCTGGTCCATTCGCGCGCCTCCAAGATTGAGGGAACAAGTTCGGCCTTGATGCGCTTGAAGTCGCAAGAGTTTCCAAAGCTCTTGATGATTGTCTTGAGCGTTCCGGCCTTGTCTTCCTTTACCATTTTGGAAAGCTCTTCGCGCTTCTTTGTGGCCTTGAGAACCCAAATGTGGTCTTTCTTTAGCGGAGTCAAGGCGTTTACGGCCATCTTGAGCGACATCTCGTGAACGCCGTTCTTCTTTCCAAAGTTAATCGTAAGGTTGTCGTCCTTGGACTTTACGATTTTGCCTACGCCCCAGGCGCGGTGGAATACGAAGCTCTTTACGTCAAAGGCGATGTGCTTTTCAAAGTCGTTGATGGCCTCAAAGACGTTGCGGAAGCTTTGCGTCAAGTCGCTTGAGGCGATGTACTCGTCAAGGTTGGCGCGGCCGGCGTACATTCCCTTGTAGCAGTCCACGATTTCGCGGCGGGCCCAAGAGTCTTTGGGGTCGATTTGCAGAATCAATTTTAGTATTTCGATGGCGGTTTCCCACTTTTGCTGGTCCTTGTACCAGCCGTAAAGCTCCTGCATCAAAAGGGCGGACTTGTCTTCGCTGATGGACTTGGCCACCTTGCGCTGGACTGAAAGGAAGAAGTCTATTTCCTGCGGAATCAGCTGGGCCAGCTTGGACCAAACTTCCTTGACCGCTGCGATGTTCTTGCGCGAAACAAAGCGGTGGAGGGCTTTTTTGTAAAAGCTGATGGCGTTGTCCATGTCGCCCTTTTCTTCGTAGCGCTCGGCCAAAGCCTTGGCCATCTCGGCCTCTTCAAAGTCAATCTTTACGATTTTTTCGTAGAGCGCCCAAACTTCCTCGTTCTTGTCCTCGCGGTAGCGTTCGGCCAAGGCGCGCAGGGCAAACTTGTTGTTTTCGTCGGAGGCCAAAATGCTCTTGCAAATGTAGATTACAAGCGCCTCTTTTTTGTTCTTGTTGAAAATGTCGACGAGCGAAACCAAGTTGGAGTTGTCAAGCGCCCCCTGTTTTAGCGCCAGCATGCCCGAAACGTAGAGCGCTGTGATGCTGTCCTTTGAGCGCGTCAAGTGCTCGTCGCACACGTCGCGGATTTCGCTGACGGCGTTTTCCTGAACCGCCTGCGCGACGATTTTTTCAAGCTCTTCAATGCTGTTCTGCGTGATGTTGCTTATCGCGGCCCTTGTCCACGACTCTTCCTTAAGCCGGTCGCTTACCTTCTTTACCAATTCCTCAGACATTCGCTTTTCTCCTAAAGCTGTGGTTTCTTTACTTGATGTAAAGTTCGTATATATCCGTGTCAAGAATTTTTATTCTTGTAATGATGTCGTTCATCTTGCTGACGTTTTCCTTGGCCGCCACAAAGTAGTCAATCAGCCAAAAGTAAAGGTTTATCAGGCGCGGCGTCAGCAATTCCCTTTGGCAGCCTGAATCCTTTATTTCGTTTTCCTTTGCGTAAATCTCCTGCTTGAGCCGCGCTATTTCCTGCGGGCGCAGCTTTCGCTTTACGGTAAAGACTCCGTAGAGCTGGCCGTAAACCGGAACCCATTCCAAAAGCGCCGCGCCGGAATATCCTTTTTGCCTTACGTTGCGTATCAGGCACTGAATCAATTCGGAATCCAAAAACTCCGGCTCGATTTTTTGCGGCTCTATGTAAAAGGCCTCGCGGAACAAAACCTTGGCCTGCTTTTCCTCTCCGCAAAGGGCGTAGCAGTCGGCCATCTCGGCTATTATGGCCGCCGAGTCGGGCCGCGCGTCGTTGGCTTCGGCAAGGCAAGTCCGCGCCGTTTCGTAAGAGCCAAGCTTTTTGTAGCAAAGGCCGGTCTTTCGCAAAATCTCCGCCTTTAGGGCGGCGTCTTTTTCGGCGGCCAGCTGGTTGAAGCAGGCGAGCGCGGTTGAAAAAACGCCCGCGCGGACCGCGAAAAGCGTGCGGTCAAAAGTCCGTTCCTTGCGCGCCAAGAATTGCAGGAAGTTTTTCCATTCGTTGCAATAGCTTTGTCCGCGCTCAAAATCGTCGTCAAGGCCGCCGGCCCTGTCCATTACGTCTATCCAAAAATTGCAGCAGTCAATCGTAAAGAGAATCTCTTGGTTTTCCAGTTCGTAGACCAAGGCGCCGTTAAGCAAGTCCTTGGCTTGGGACGGGTTCCCGCTCCGAATCAAACTGTATGCCTGCAGTATTTTGTCCGACATAGCGCAAATTCCATTATAACGATTGGCGAACTTTAGTCAATAAAAAGAGCGAATTTTTTTGCGAATTTTGGGGAAGATATGATATGAATTTTTTACTATTTGTCAAGCCCCCCGCGGGGGTTTGGACAAAAAAAACGCCCGCGAAATAAAATCGCGGGCGTTTTTGGTCAGGAAACTAATCCTAGTCCAAAGCGTGGCCGGCTGAGCCGAGGACGTTCACGCACTTGTGCATGTACATCTTCTTAAGCTCTTCGCGGGCCGGAGTAAGGTACTGGCGGGGGTCAAAGTCGCCCGGGTGCTCGGCAAGGTGGCGGCGGATGGCGGCTGTCATGGCCAAGCGTCCGTCAGAGTCGATGTTGATTTTGCAAACGGCTGATTTTGCGGCCTTGCGAAGCTGCTCTTCGGGGATTCCGACTGAGTCCGGAATCTTTCCGCCGTACTGCTCGATGATCTTTACGTATTCAACGGGAACTGAAGAAGATCCGTGCAAAACGATCGGGAAGCCGGGGAGCTTTTGCTCGATGGCGGCCAATACGTCAAAGGCCAACGGCGGAGGAATCAAGACTCCGTCGGGAGTGCGTGTGCACTGGGCCGGAGTGAACTTGCAGCGGCCGTGGCTTGTTCCGATTGAGATGGCCAATGAGTCGCAGCCAGTCTTTGAAGTAAAGTCGATTACTTCCTCGGGCTTTGTGTACTTTGACTCTTCGGCTGAAACTTCGTCCTCAACGCCGCCAAGAACGCCAAGCTCGGCTTCTACGGTAACGTCGTATTTGTGGGCGTATTCGACAACCTTTTTTGTAACCGCTACGTTCTCGTCGTAGGGAAGGGCCGAACCGTCGATCATGACTGAAGAAAATCCGTTGTCGATGCAGTCTTTGGCAACTTCAAAATTCGGGCCGTGGTCAAGGTGGAGAACGATCGGAATGTCGCATCCCAATTCGTGGGCGTACTCGACGGCGCCGCGGGCCATGTTGCGAAGAATGTTGGCGTTGGCGTAGGCGCGGGCTCCCTTTGAAACCTGCAAGATGACGGGAGACTTGGCCTCAACGCAAGCCATGATGATGGCCTGCATCTGCTCCATGTTGTTGAAGTTGAACGCGGGAATGGCGTATCCGCCCTTCATTGCCTTGGCGAACATGTCGCGCGTGTTCACAAGGCCCAAATCTTTGTAGTTAACCATAAAAAAGCTCCTTAAGGATTTAATGGCAATATTATAGTTTAAAAGACGGAATTGTTCAAGGGCGCTTTTTAAGAAAAAGCAGGCGCGAAAAAACTTGACAAATTAGAAATTTGCGCTACAATTATACTGTTATAGAAAAAAAACATTGGAAAAGTTTATGGCCTTGAATTTTAAAGACGTTGTGGAAGAGCATCAAATTCCCGACGGATTTATAAAAGTTACCGACAAACCCATAAAGGGGCTTTCGTCAGAGCAAAAGGCGATTCTAAACAGGCGCGGGAATGTTTTTTTCAACAAGGGCGACATCGAAAGCGCGCGGCGGATTTATTTGACAACCGGCTATTCGGACGGCTTGATTCGGGTAGGCGACGAATACGCCAAAAAAAAGCAAACGCTAAAGGCGCTGAAAATGTACACGCTGGCGCATAACACCAGCAAGACCGGGCCGATTTACGAAAAAATCGCCGCCACAATCGGAAGCCTTTTAAAGGACGGCGAAAATGGCGGAGAAGAATAAAAAGAGAGAAGGAAAGAAAAAAAGTTAGGAGTTAAAAATGAGCGAAATGGAGCCGAGCCTCTTTGAGGAATTCCCGGACATTAAGCCGGACGGAAAGAACAACGAAATCGCGGAGCTTTCAAAGCGGGGCTACCAGCTTTTGAAGGAAGGCGAAATCGACGCGGCCAAAGCCGAATTCAAGAAAATATTGGAAATCGAAGCCAACAACAACTACGCGCTCGTCGGCTTGGGCGACAGCGAGCGAAAGCTGAACCACTTTAACGACGCGATTGACTATTACACAAAGTGCCTTTCGTTCTACCCCGGAAACAACTACGCGCTTTTTGGCCTGGCCGACTGCTACAAGACTTTGAACCAGTTCCACAAGGCGATTGACATATGGGAGCAGTACTTGGTCCACGACGACCGCAACATCACGGTCCTTACGCGCGTGGCCGACGCTTACCGAAAAATCCGCGACTTTAAGAAGAGCAAGCAATTGTATCTTAAAGTTTTGGACATGGAAGAGAACAATCCCTACGCGCTGATTGGCTTGGGCCACTTGCACTACGACTTTAAGGAATACACCGACGCTCTTTTTTACTGGACAAGAATGTTGGAGCTCAACGAAAGCCAAGTCGACATCCGCGTTCTCACCAGCATCGGAAACTGCCACAGAAAGCTCAAGACTTTCGAAAAGGGCGTTCCTTTCTTTGAGCGCGCGCTCAGCCTTGACCCCAAAAACTTTTACGCGCTCTTCGGCCTTGCCGACTGCTACCGCGGAATGAACCAGCAGTTCCGCTCGATTGAATACTGGAACAAAATTTTGGACATGGACCCCAACAACAAGGTAATCCTTACCCGCGCGGGCGACGCGTACCGAAATTCCGGCGACTACAAGACCGCCGAAATGTATTACAACAAGGCGATGAACATCGACTTTGACATTTACGCCGCGCTTGGCTTGGCCTTGATTTGCAAGGGCGAGGGCCGCTACGAGGAAAGCGTGGAGCGCCTGGGCGCCTTGATAAAGAACGACCCCAAAAACTACCGCCTTTACATCGACTTGGCCGACAGCTACGTCAAGCTGGGGCAAAAGAAAAAGGCGATTGAAACCTTGGAGTCTTTCCAGCGCTTCGGCATCAGAAGCCAAGCCGTCAACGACACGCTTGACCGCCTTAAGAGAAACGACTAGCGCGAAAAGGCGCGGCTTCCAAGAGCGCGTTCCGGCCTATGGAAAAAATCGTTTTGTCCGGCCTTTTGCCGGAAGAAATTTCTTCTCAGCTGAACCTGACGCCGGCCTTTAGGGCAAAGCAAATTTTTAAATGGATTTCTCTTGGAGCGGAGTCTTTTGACGTAATGACGAATTTGTCCAAGGACTTGCGCGCCTCGCTGGAAGAAAAGGCCGCCTTGCGATCTTCGAGCGTGAACCAAGTTTTCCGCGATTCGGACGGAAGCGTCAAGCTTCAAATAAAGACTTGCGACGGCCTTTTAATCGAAACGGTTTTGCTGACCGACATCGAGGGGCGCAAGACCGCCTGCGTTTCCTGCCAGGCCGGATGCGCGATGGCCTGCGCTTTTTGCCAGACAGGCCATTTGGGCTTTGCCCGCAATTTGACCGCGGCCGAAATCGTCGAGCAGTTTTTGTTTTTGGAAAAGGAATGCGGCGAGCTTCAAAACATTGTCTTTATGGGAATGGGCGAGCCTCTTCTTAACCTTGACGGAATCCGAAAGGCGATAAAAATTCTGACTGACAAAGAAGGCCGCGCGCTCGGCTCCAAGCGGATGACTCTTTCCACTTGCGGAATCGTTCCCGGCATTTACGACTTGGCGGACAACGGCCCCAAAATTCGTTTGGCGGTCAGCCTTACCACGGCGGACGAAGACTTGCGCAAGGAGCTTATGCCGGTCGCCAAAGGAAATTCCTTGGCGGACCTAAAAAAGGCGATCGCTTACTACGCCCAAAAGTCTGGCCGCCGCGTGACGCTCGAAGCCGCCCTGCTTAAAGGAAAAAACACCGGCCCGGACTCGGCCGCCCGCATGGTGGAATTCGCGCGCGGCTTGGACGCGAACATAAATCTTATTCCTTGGAATCCGATTGAAACGCTGCCCTTTGAAGAGCCGAGCCGCGAAGAGTGCGACGCCTTTTTTGCCGCGCTTGAAAAGGCCGGCCTTAACGTGACTATGCGGCGGCGGCGGGGCGCTGGAATCAAGGGCGCCTGCGGCCAGCTGGGCAGCGCGAAATTTTCAAAAGAATAAAATCGTTTGCAAGACCTTAACGCCGGCGGCGCGCTAGTTGAACGCCGCGCAAACTTCCTTTACCGCGGCCAAAAGCGCCTGCATTCCCTCGCGCGTCGTGGTCGGCCCAAAGCTAAATCGCACGGACGTTTCCCTTTGCGCCGCCGGAACTCCCATCGCTTCCAAAATCGGCCGCGAGGCTTTCTTTGACGAGCAGGCGCTTCCGGTTGAAACGCAGATTCCTTTCGCGTCAAGCGCGCGGAGCATTACCTGGCCGGGAATGTTCTTAAAGCTTGCCTGTATCACCCATGGCGAAAATGAATCGCTGTCCTGGCTAAGACTGCCGCGCGACTCAGGGATTACGCCTGCGCCTTTTATTGCAAGCAATTCCTTGATAAAGTCCGCCGTCCATTCTTTTTGCTCTTCCAAGCGCCGGTTTTCTTTTCCGGGAACAAAGGCGTATTTTTCCAAACATTCGCCAAAAGCGATGGCGCCAAAGAGGTTTTCGGTTCCGCTACGGACGCCTCCTTCTTGCCCGCCGCCGCGCAAAAATATTTCTTCCTCTTTTTTTAAGTAAAGAAGGCCGATGCCGCGCGGACCGCAAATTTTATGGGCGCTGAAGGCCGCCGAATCCACGCCCGGCTCGCTCAAAAAGTCAATCGGGATTTTTCCAAGGGCCTGCACGCAGTCAACGTGGAAGCGCGGCTTTCGTTTGCCCTTATACTTTTCCTCAAGCGCGGCGGCGATTTTTTGGATTGGCTGGACGGCTCCGGTTTCGTTGTTCACCGCCATCACGGACACGAACAAAGTCTTTTCGTCCACCGTTTGCAAAACCGCTTCGGGCGTGACAAATCCGTTTTTGTCGGCGGGAATAAGGCGCGGTTCGATTCCGCACTTCTTGAGTTCCTCCGCCATTTCGCGCAAGGCTGGGTGCTCGATTGCGCTCACGGCGACGTTTCCTTTTTCGGGGCGGTTTAAAATCGCCAAAAGGGGAATGTGGTCGCTTTCCGTTCCGCCGGAAGTGAAGAAAATTTGCTTGGCTTGGACGCCCAAGACGGCCGCGCAGTCCGAGCGCGCTTTTTCCAACGCGGCGCGAGCCTCTTTTCCGGCCGCATGGACGCTTGAAGGGTTGGCCCAAGCCGCCAGGGATTCCTTTAGCGCGGCCTCCAAAATGTCTTGGTCGGGAATGGCCGTCGCGGCCCAGTCAAAGTAAAGTTCTGGATTCACAGGCATTTTAAGATATCCTTGTCGGAGACTTCCGTTATTACAGTTTCGCAAAGGCCGCTTTGCAATATAACGCGGATTTTGCTGGAGGAATTCTTTTTGTCGCGCTTCATCGCGCAAAGAATTTTTTTCGCGCCGTCTTTGGGGCAAAAGCATTTGGGGGCGGCGGCTGTTTCCCAGCCAAAGTATTCTAGAAGCTCAAAGACTTTTTCTTTGTATTCGTCTGGGCAAAGGCCAAGCTTTTGGCTAAGGCAAAGCGCGCGGCCTATTCCCCATGCGACGGCGTCTCCGTGCGCGATTTTTCCAAGCCCCGCGCAAGTTTCAAGCGCGTGGCCAAATGTGTGGCCTAAGTTGAGCTGCATTCTAATGTTTTTTTCGGTCATGTCCTTTTGGACCACGCGTGCCTTTGCCTTTGCGCAAGCTTGAATCATTTTAAATACAAAAGCGGAGTCGCGCTTTTTTACAAGCTCTCGCTTTTTTGAAATTTCTGCAAACATTTTTTTGTCGTAAAGAAGCGCGGTCTTAAAGGCTTCGGCAAAGCCTGAGCGGTATTCGCGCTCGTTAAGGCTTTGGACAAAGTCCGGGTAGACGTAAAGGGCGCGCGCGGGGTAGAAGGCGCCAATCATGTTTTTGTAGTCGTCAAAGTCGCAGCCGGTCTTTCCGCCCATAGCCGCGTCCACCATGGCGAGCAGGCTTGTGGGAACAAATTCGCAAAGGGCGCCGCGCTTGTAGAGCGAGGCCGCGAAGGCCGTCATGTCGGTAAGGACGCCGCCGCCGATGGCGCAAAAAACGTCTTTTCGGGTAAAGGCGCGGTCCAGCGCGGCCTCCACGATTTGGAGGACGGTCTTTATCGTCTTGTGTTTTTCTCCGGCCTGGACGATGACAAGCGCGTTTCCTTTGGCCGCGCCTGAGCCGTCGTAAACGCCGGGCTTGATTTTGGCGGCGGCGCTTTTTGGGCTTGCCTTTTTGTTTTGGTTTGCGGCGAAGAGCGCGACGAAATTTTTAAGGCAGGGCAGGGCCGCCACGTTTGTGTCAATCGTAAATAGCCGGCTTCCGCTCGTGTTGACGGACGCAAGACTACAATCGTTCTTTCGAGCGGGGTCACCGCGTCCGTTGGACGCTTCTTTTTTGGCTTTCGCGCAGTTGCCGCTTGATGCCGTTCCGCTTGAAAAAAAGAGCTTTTTTAAGTCGATTTTGTCTTGGATAAAATGAATCTCGCTTTTTGGCGTGGCGATATATTGCTTTTGGTAATTTATGGAAAAGACGTTTTCTTGCATGAAGCCATATTATCGCATTTTTCGCGCTTTTGCTAGTGGGACAGGCCGCTCTTCGCGCTGGCGGCTCGACCTATTCAAGCGGCGATTTCTATGCTACAATAGGAATGA